>DASUVS010000208.1:0-41253 GCA_036378835.1 Binatia bacterium
AGGCTTGGAAGTGGCCACCGCCGTTGGCGTCGACCCAGCCATCGTCGTCGGCTCCCAGGCGCGGGTGCCGTTCGGCATCGATGAGTTTCATGTCGCCGGCGGTTTGCGCGGCGCCGCGGTAAAATTAACCAGGTGCGAGACCATTGATGTCGAGGTACCGGCATTCGCCGAAGTCGTGATCGAAGGTGTGACCGTTCCGGGCGAAAGGGTTGCCGACGGACCGTACGGTGAATATCCCGGCTGCTACAGCGAAGCCAAGCAAGCCCCCGTGCTCAAAGTGACGGCGATTACCATGCGCCATAATCCAATCTGGCAGACGGCTCTCACCGGCATGCCGGTGACGGAAAATCACACTTTGATCGAATATGGCAATGCCGCGGTCGTTTATCGAGAAGTAAGAAAGGTTGTGCCCGAAGTCCGCGGCATTAACATGACGCCGGGAGGCACCTTTCGCCACCATGTGGTGGTGTCGATCAAAAAGCGCGCCGAGAACGAAGGGCGCAACGTTATTCTGGCGCTTCTTTCAATGGGCATCGGCCTCAAGCAGGTGATCGTTGTCGATGACGACATCGATCCTTTCGATCCCATGCAGGTTGATTGGGCGATGGCAACACGGTTCCAAGCGGACAAAGACGCAATCGTCATCCCACGCATCGCTTGCTCGACGCTTGACCCGTCGTGTCCGGAACCCCGGGTCACCGCCGGCCTCGGCATCGATGCCACCGCGCCGATGAAAGATCGGTGGCGCTTTGAAAAAGTCGAAATCCCCGGCGTCGATAAAGTGAGTTACATTTAAAAGAGGATAAGCTCGAGATCCGAAATCGCAAATCCGAGAAAATTAATGATCAAAACGGAAAGCACGAAACCGAAGCAGGAAGCTTAAAGCAAATCCAAATGACCAAAACCTAATGTGACAAACATTCGTGATTCGGATTCAGGGTTTTGGATTTTGTTGGTTTGAAATTTCTTTTTAGCTAAATTTGTTGCGGATTTTGCTATTCGGATTTCGGATTTTCATGAACCAAGCATGAGAAACTTCGACTATCTCGAGCCGACGACCGTAGCGGAGGCGTGCGCCATGCTCAAGCAGCATGGCGGCGAAGCCAAAGTTTTTGCCGGCGGCGCGCATGTCACGATACTTATGAAGCAAGGGCTCTATCAGCCCAAGGCGTTGGTCAACATCAAGAAGATTTCTGGTCTAAAGAACATTTCCTTCGACACCACGGAAGGATTGACCCTCGGCGCGCTGGTGACGCACCGTGAAATTGAGACCTCCGCACTTGTGAAAGAAAAGCTTCCAGTGCTCTCGGAGGCGGAAAGAGAAATCGCAAATATCCGCGTGCGCAATATGGGAACCGTCGGCGGCAATCTCGCTTCCGGCGAACCGCTGACCGATCTGTCGCAAATTTTTATTGCGCTCGACGGCACGTTAAGAATCGCCGGGCCAGACGGGCAACGCGCCATCCGGGTCGAGGAGTTGTTTCTTGATTTTTACACCACCAGTTTGGCGGAAGACGAAATCATCACACAAGTGGTGCTCCCGCCGCTCTCGCCGCATTCCGGCATCGACTACATCCGATTTTCCAGCAGCTCTGTGGTCGACAAACCTTCAGCCGGTGTCGCAGTGCGACTGACGTTGGACAAAGAGGCTGTTCAAGTCGCCAGGATCGTGCTCGGCTGCGTCGGTCCGACACCGGTCAGGGCGAACAAGGCCGAGGCGCTTCTGATCGGCAAGATACTGAACGCTGAGCTTACGAGAGAGGCCGGCGCGCTGGCATCCCAAGAGTGCAGTCCCATCGGCGACCTGCGTGGTTCCGAAGAATACAAACGAGCGATCGTCAATGCGCTCGTGAGGCGGGCGACGGATGCGGCGTACAGAAAATCTCTCAACCAATAATTACGAGGAAGGTCGGAGCATTCATACAGGATGAATTTGTCAGAGTTCGAATTGTCCCTTTCCCCTCCATGGGAAGGGTTAGGATAGGGGTGAGTTCCGAGCGCATAAGCCTGTTCCTATGGCCAGGCCTTTACAGAGTAGAACTGTAATGAATCGCAAGACGATCTCAATGAATGTTAACGGGGTCGAACGCAAGGTCGAAGTTGAAGCGCGCACTACTCTGCTCGATTTGGTGCGCGAGGAATTCGGATTGACCGGCGCCAAGCTCGGCTGCGATATCCAGGTATGCGGCGCTTGCACGTTATTGCTCGATGGCAAACCGGTCAGCGCGTGCTCGGTTTTGGCGGTCGACGCGGAGGGGCATAACGTGGTGACCATCGAGGGACTGGGCAGCGATAGTAAGCTCGATCCAATCCAAGAAGCTTTTATGGAATTTGGCGCTTTGCAGTGCGGCTACTGTACCTCAGGATTCATCTTGACTGCGAAAGCCTTGTTGGATGAATGCCCTAAGCCATCCGATGAGCAAATTCGAAATTACCTAGCCGGCAACTTTTGCCGCTGCGGCTGTTACCAGGAGATTATCCAAGCGGTCAGGAAGGTATCCGGAGCGGCTGATTAATACGACCTTGGCGGCCCCTTTTTCATCTTCGCCCGCGTGCGGGGGAAAGAGGTGGGGGAAAATGCGAGGACTATGTGGGATCTTCAATGAGCACAAACGAAATCGGCAAATCCGCGCGACGGTTGGATTACGAGAGCAAGATTTCAGGCCGGGCGATGTATCTGGCGGACATGCACATGCCGGGCATGTGCCACGGCAAAATTCTGCGGAGTCCGCTGCCCCACGCCCGCATCAAAGGCATCGATATTTCACGAGCTCTCAAAGTTGCCGGTGTTGTCACGATCATCACCCGCGACGATATTCTTCATGACCAAGGTATCGAACCTTACTACGGTCCGGTGTTCAAAGATCAAACCATCTTGGCCGTGGATAAGGTGCGCCATGTCGGTGATCCGGTAGCGGCGGTTGCGGCGGCAACCCTGGATGCTGCCGAAGAAGCGCTGCGGCTGATTGAAGTCGATTACGAAGAACTGCCGCCGGTGCTCGATGTGCATGAAGCGTTAAATAACGGCGCTGTCTTAGTGCACGATTCAATCAAGCTACCAAGTTCCGGTTTCGCCGACCTTGCCGAAATCAAGCCCGTGGAAGGGACTAACATCTGCACGCACTTCAAGCTCAACCGGGGCGAGGTGGAGAAAGGTTTCGCCGAAGCGGACCGCATTTTTGAAGACACCTTCACCTTACCGGCGACGCAACACAGTTTTCTGGAGACCCATGCCTGTATCGCGTTAGCGGAGGCGGGACGCATCACTGTCTGGGCGACGACCCAGAACCCGTTCGTCGTACGCACTCAGTTGGCCAACATATTCAAAGTTCCGGTATCCAAGGTGCGGGTCATAGTGCCGTATCTGGGCGGCGGCTACGGCGGTAAAGTTTATCCCAAAGTTGAGCCGATCACGGTGGCTCTTGCGCAAAAGGCGCGCCGCCCGGTTCGCGTGGTCCTATCGCGCGAGGAAGTCTTCTACACGATCACCAAGCACGCCGCGGTGATTCGGATGAAAACCGGCGTGAAAAATGACGGCACCCTGATCGCCCGCGAATGTGAAATCCATCTTGACACCGGCGCCTATGCCGAAATTGGACCGCGGGTGGCGAAGAAGTCGGGCTACACAGCGGCCGGACCATACCGAATTCCCAATCTGAAAATCGACTCGTACTCGGTTTACACCAATAAACCACCAGCCGGCGCTTTCCGCGGCTTCGGGGTTTCTCAATCAGCCTGGGCGGTCGAATCGCAGATGGATATCATAGCCTCGGCCTTGCAAATGGATCCGCTCGAGCTTCGGCTCAAGAACGGCTACGTCAATGGCGATCGATTCGTGACCGAGGAAACCCTGCGCAGCGTTGGCTTGAAAGATTGTCTAGAGGGAGTCGCGAAATCGATTGGATGGGAAGATAAAACGTTCGAGGGTTCAAACGTTCAAAAGTTTAATGACGGAAATCTGAAGCGCGGCAAGGGGTTGGCCTGTATGATCAAGGCAACCATCACACCTTCGATATCGTGCGCCGCGGTCAAGCTCAACGAAGACAGTAGCCTGTCGGTTTATAGCGGCACGGTCGAAATGGGCCAGGGATCCGAGACAGTGCTGGCGCAAATCGCCGGACAAGAACTGGGAATTCCGCTGCAACGGATTCAAGTTCTAGGCGTCGATACCGATGTCGTCCCGTATGATTTGACTACCTCGTCAAGCCGGTCCACCTTTCACATGGGTAAGGCGGTGCAACTCGCGGCCCGCGATATCATGCGGCAGCTTAAGGACATCGTTGTCCAAGAGTATGGCGTGCCGGCGGACCAGGTGAGCTTCGCCGATGGCAAGGTGCGCTTACCCGAAGGCGCGCTCGATTATGCTGAAATCATGTTCAAAAGATTCGGCATGCAAGGCGGCACTTTAATGGGCGAGGGCGAGGTAAAGACCTCGGTGAAAGATGAATACGGCGAAAAGAGCACTTCGGCATTTTGGTTCTTGGCTGCGGGCGCTGCGGAAGTCGAAGTGGACGTGGAAACCGGCAAATTCAAGCTGCTCAAGTACGCCACTGCGGTGGACGTCGGTAAAGCGCTCAACCCTCTCGGCTGTAGGCAGCAGTTGACTGGCGCGGCAATTACCGGCATTGGCCAGGCGGCTTTCGAAGAGATCGCCTATGACAATGGCCAGCTGATCAATCCCAACCTTATCGACTATGTCTTGCCCTCTCTGGCTGATATGCCCGCGGTAATCGATCCCATAGCCATCGAGATTCCGGACAGGAACGGTCCATTCGGCGCCAAAGGCATCGGCGAGAGCGCCTTGATCCCGGTGGCGCCCGCTATCGCTAATGCGATTTTCGATGCTGTGGGCGTGCGCATCAAGGATTTACCGATCAAAGCCGAAAAAATTTTTCTGGCGTTAGAGGATTTGAAAAACCAGCCCTAGCGCAGGCTGCCGATTCAGACGATGACTCGCAGATCCGGCTTACTTTCATTGGCTGTTTTTGCGGCAGCTCTATGTGCCTGCAATTCTGAAATTCTGCAAAAACAAGCCGAACAGATCAAGCAGCAAGAGTTGGAAATCGCAAAGCAGCGCAAGGATCTCGAGGCGATGCTGGCGGGTCAAAAGCTGCAAGATCAGAAGCAACAGGATTGTAACCGCGCTTTTGGCGATTATTTCGAGAAGGCCCAGATGGCAAGCAATGGCGATCAGGCCATTGCGCTTTATCGCGAAGGGTTGTCTCTTTGTCCCGATGATGAGGTTGCGCATTATGAGCTGGGCAGGGCGCTGGCGGCACGCGGACAAAACCTTGAAGCTGAAAAGGAGTTCGAGACCGCGCTCCATCTGAGGCCCGACTTCACCGATGCGAGAAAACAACTCGAGTCTGTACGTAAGAACCGCTAATCCAGGAGCTCAAGATAAGCGAGCGGGCAGCAGTTTACTCTCGAATTCTTTCCCCTGCCGTTGCAAACCAGGCGCGTTTCTCGGGTTCTTCTTTTCGCGGCGCAGATCATTCTTTGGATACGTTTACTTCCAGGAGGTAGATCGATGCGAATCGTCCTCGGATTTTTGCTTATCTTGATTGTATTCGCGGCTTCGGTGCACGGAGCCGATGACAATAAGCTCCTGGATATGACTTACCCATTCGCCGAAAATACGTTGCACTGGCCGACCGCCAAGCCTTTCCATCTCGAGAAGACCAACGAAGGACGAACGGCAGCGGGTTATTGGTATTCCGCTTATGACTATAGTGGCTCCGAGCACGTCGGTACCCATCTTGATGCGCCGTTTCACTTTGCCGAAGGCAAATGGACGACCGATCAGATTCCATTGGCCAGGACAATCGGTCCCGGTGTCATCATCGACATTCGCGGCAAGGTCGACGCCGATCGCGATTATCGATTAAACCTCCAAGACATTCAGGCATGGGAGAAGCGTTTCGGGCGCATTCCTAAAGGATCAATTGTCTTGATGTACTCGGGATGGGGCAGATACTGGGCCGATCGCAAGCAGTACTTCGGCACAGATGAAGCAGGCGACGTCGCCAATCTTCATTTTCCAGGATTCTCGAAGGAGGCGGCGGAATTTTTAACAAAGCAGCGCGACGTCAAAGCCGTCGGCGTCGATACGCCGAGCATCGACTATGGGCCATCGCGCGATTTCATCGTTCATCAAATACTCGGCGCCGCCAATGTGCCGATCTTCGAAAACGTCGCGGCTCTGGATCGCCTGCCCGCCAAGGGCGCAACGATCTTTGCGATTCCTATGAAAATCAAAGGCGGCAGCGGCGCTCCACTTCGAATATTTGCCCAGCTCCCGTAGGTTTATCGCAAATTTTCCAGCCTCGAAAACGTCACGATTGTGCGCTCCGCAGTTTTTGCTTTCACCTGCTAAAACCACTATAGTCTGCGCGCACGAAGTTAAGGGAGGAACTGTATGACCGGGTGGAAATCGACTCTGTTCCCATGTCTTTCGGTGTGTGTTTCGCTGGGAACGGTTTATCCAATGTCGGTTTCGCTGGCGGCCGACATGGTGTTGCAGGTCCAAACGACTCCGGCCACGCAATCTCCGCCCCAAGGCAAGCTTCTGACCATCGAAGATGCAGTCCGCATCGGTCTGGAAAACCACCCCAGGATCAGGGCGGCCCGCGAACGAATTGGCTCACAAGAAGCGATTCTGGGTCAACAGATGTCCGCCTATTATCCGACGATCAATTTCAACAATTCCTACCGCACGACTAATTCCTCAGGAACCAGCGGGACGACCTCAAGCGCGGCCGATACGTACGCCAGTCAGGCCAATTTGAATCTGACGTTGTATAACTTCGGTAAACGCGAAGGCACAGTGCAGGCCGCGCGGGAAACGGTCGATGCCACTCGTGAGGATTTTTCGACAACGACACAGGATATCGTTCTGAGCATCAAGCAGGCCTATTACATTTATTTGGGGACACAAGCGTTGGTGAACGTAAGTCAGGAGACGGTGCGTAACCGCGAGCTGTTGGTCCGTCAGGCTCAAGGATTTTACGAGGTCGGCACCCGTGCGCGAATCGATGTCGCTCGCGCGGAAGCTAACCTTTATACCGCGCGTGCCGATCTCATCGCTTCTGAGAACTCGGTTAAAATTGCCTGGGTTACATTAAGAAATGCCATGGGGTCGCCGCGCTTGCCCGAGCAACCGGTCGCTCAAGACTCGCCTGAGGTGGAGCTAACGATGAACTTGGCAGGCGCGCGGACCATTGCTTTCGATAACCGCACGGAACTGCGTAGCTTTGAAGCACAAAGGCGGGCTTCGGATCAGTTGATTGCGACCGCGCGAAGAGGCCATTTGCCCGACGTCGTTTTCGACGCATTCTATGGCCGGAGAAATTCGAGTGGCGGTGGCGAGAGCACCTTTCCCCTTCAACCCGCCTGGCAGGCGCAGGTGAGTCTCAACATTCCCATCTTCGACGGTTTCCGCACAACCAACCGGGTCGAGGAGACTTTGCATAATTACTACAATATCAGAGCTCAGGAGGAGGAGCGGCGACAGCAGATTGCCTTGGAAGTTGAGCAGAGCTACCTCAGGGTGGTAGAAACTCAGGAGCGGATTAACGCCACCGAGTCCGCTACACGAGCAGCCAAGGAAAATCTTGATTTAGCCCAAGGACGCTACCAGGTCGGGGTAGGTTCCATTATTGAAGTAACCGATGCTGAGACTCTGTACACCGATGCTCAAACGAATTACGTGCGCACGCTTTATGATTACAGAATTGCCGACGCTCAATTGGCGCGGGCTATGGGCGATAACCGCGTTGGAGTTCTTAAGCCCGGGTCTATAAGGTAGTTTATACAGGGTCGCCTAGGAGGCTCGAGGTGATGAAGCGTACTCTCTTACTTGTAACGCTGCTCGTGGTAGTAGGCGCTTTTGCCGGCTTCCAGCAATACTCTTCATGGTCGTTGAATCGATCACAGAACAATCCTGAGCTCAAATCGGCGGGAGGCGCAGCGCAAACTTCGCCCAACCAGAGTCGCGCCGCTAATCAGAGTCAAGGCGGCGCCCGATCTCGCGACGCGGTGCCGGTGCTCATTGCCACAGCGGTTCGGAAGGCAGTTCCCGTACAACTCCACGCGGTCGGCAATGTCGAGCCCTATACGACGGTGTCAATCAAGAGTCAGGTCACCGGCGTTCTCTTGGAAGCTCATTTCAAGGAAGGGCAAGACGTAAAAAAGGGACAGCAGCTCTTTACTATCGATCCGCGCCCTTTCGAAGCCGCTCTCAAGCAGGCCGAAGCCAATATGCAGCGCGACAATGCGCAGCTTAAGAACCTGCGTGAACAAGTGCGGCGCTATGCCGAGCTGGTGGAAAAACAATACGTCTCCAGAGAGCAATATGATCTGATCAAAACCAACGCGGACGCTGCTGAGGCGGTCGTAGAAGCCGACAAGGCGGCGGTAGAAAATGCCAAGGTTCAGCTAAGCTACTGTTACATCTATTCGCCGGTCACTGGCCGGGTCGGCAGCTTGCTGGTGAACGAAGGTAATTTGGTTCGGGTCAACGATGCGACGCCTCTGGTGATCATCAATCAGGTGAATCCGATCTATGTGACATTCTCGGTTCCCGAACAACATCTGAGCGATCTCAAACGTCACATGAACGTAGGACAGCTGAAGGTGGATGCCTCGTTTCAATCCGATGAAGGACGTTCTGAACAGGGCCGGCTCGAATTCGTCGACAACGCCGTCGACCGCTCAACCGGAACTATCAAACTGAAAGCGGTGTTTGCTAATAACGAGCGACGTTTATGGCCAGGGCAGTTCGTCAACGTCGCTCTGACCCTCACCACCCAGCCCGACGCCGTAGTGATTCCTTCCGAAGCGGTTCAGGTGGGGCAGGAAGGTCAACATGTATTCGTCGTCCAACCGGACAAGCGAGTGGAAGTGAGACCAGTAACCTTGGGAACCACCAGCGGCGGCGAGGCGGTTATCCTAAAAGGACTTGCGGCCGGAGAACAGATTGTCCGGGAGGGGCAGTTCCTATTGGGACCCGGCTCGCGCATCGAGATCAAAGACACTGTCGTCAGCCAAGGCAAAGAGGAAAAAAGGGAACGCAAAACTAAGGCAAAGGCACAAGAAGGGGACCCGTCATGAACATCTCGGGGCTTTTCATCCGCAGGCCGGTGACGACGACCCTGGTCATGTTAGGGATCTTGATCTTTGGCATCATGGGCTACAAGTCGCTCCCAGTCAGCGACCTGCCGACAGTCGATTTTCCAACCGTTACGGTTAATGCCAATCTGCCGGGTGCCAGTCCCGAGACGATGGCGTCCTCCGTCGCCACGCCGCTGGAGAAAAACTTTTCTACCATAGCCGGCCTCGATTCAATGAGCTCGACAAGTTCCTTGGGTCGGACTCAAATCACGCTGCAGTTTAGCTTGGGCCGTAACATCGATGCCGCGGCGCAAGACGTGCAATCGATGATCGCGCGTTCGGCGCGGGACTTGCCGCAGAATATGCCCAGCCCGCCGTCGTATCGAAAGGTCAATCCGGCCAACAACTCCATTCTTCTCCTGGCTTTAAAGTCGCCTACGCTGCCTCTGTCGACGGTGGATGAATTTGCCCAAACCATCTTGGCGCAGAGAATCTCGATGATTAGTGGTGTGGCTCAAGTCGATGTCATCGGTTCGCAGAAATACGCCGTCAGATTGCAGCTAGACCCCAATCAGCTGGCGGCGCGGCAGATCGGCATCGAGGATGTGGTGGCGGCAGTTCAGCGCGGTAGTGTGGATCTACCGGTGGGAACTTTAAATGCCCCGAATCGCGCTTACACCTTGGTCTCTGACGCGCAACTAACCAATGCGGAAGCTTTTCGCCCGATGGTGGTGACCTATCGCAACGGTGCCCCGGTGCGGGTTCAGGATCTCGGCAAGGCCGTCGACAGCGTTGAGAACACCAGAGCTGGGAGCTGGTTCAACAATGAAAGGGCGGTTATCCTGGGCGTTCAGCGACAGCCTGGGGCGAATGTCGTTGAAGTAGTCGATGCCATCAAAGCGGTGCTTCCCACGCTTCGCGCACAGATTCCACAGTCCATTGAGCTCGAGCTATTTTTCGACCGCACGCAGTCCATCCGAGAGTCCGTCCACGATGTCCAGCTCACCCTCATAGGAACTGTTTTTCTGGTGGTGCTGGTGATCTTCCTGTTCCTGCGAAATATCTCAGCCACCGTCATTCCCAGCCTGGCATTGCCGATGTCTATCGCCGGTACGTTCGCAATCATGTACCTGCTCGATTTCAGCATGAACAACCTATCCTTGATGGCGCTTACCCTGGCCGTCGGTTTCGTGGTCGATGACGCGATCGTCGTGCTGGAAAATATCGTCCGCCACATGGAAGAGGGTGAGCGGCCCTACGATGCGGCGATCAAAGGAGCAAAGGAAATAGGCTTCACAATCGTTTCCATGACCGTTTCGCTGGTGGCCGCCTTTATTCCAGTGCTGTTTATGAGTGGTATGCTTGGCAGACTCTTGCGCGAGTTCGCGGTCACGATCTGCGTAGCTATTTTAGTTTCGGGCTTTATTTCTTTAACCCTGACGCCGATGCTGTGTAGCCGTTATCTGCGGCCTCCTTCGGAGCAGAAGCATGGATGGCTTTACCGCTTTCTCGGGCGCTGCTTGGAGGGAATGAACCGAGCCTATGAAGTCACTCTGCAGTGGGTGATGAGGCATCATGTGATCACCGCGGCATCATCGTTGGTGATCCTGCTAGCGACGGTTTACATGTTCGGTCTGGTTCCCAAGGGTTTCATCCCAAGTGAAGATACGGGGCAGGTGCTTATCAATACCGAAGGAGCCCAAGGCGTTTCGTATGAACAAATGGTGCAGTATCAGCAGGAATTAGCCGCCATTGTCGCCGAGGATCAAAATGTCGAGTCGTTTTTTTCCAGCGTTGGCGTTGGCGGTTCGGGTCTGACGGGCAATACCGGCCGGATATTTATGAAGCTCAAGCCGCGCTCGGAACGGCCGCTTTCTGCTGATGAGTTGATTCGTGAGTTGCGGCCAAAGTTGGCGCGAGTCCCCGGTATTCGTGTATCGTTGCAGAACCCGCCGGTGATTAGAGTCGGCGGCCGTCTAAGCCGAAGCCTATATCAATTCACGCTGCAAAGTCCCGACGCCACTGAACTCTACCGGCATGCAGCCGCGTTTGAAGAAAAGCTCAGAGCACTGCCCGATATGCGCGATGTGGGCAGCGATTTGCAGCTCAAAAACCCGCAGTTGCAGGTTGTGATTGACCGCGACAAGATGGCTACCATGGGGATTACGGCGCAAGGCATTTCTCCTCGACAAGTCGAAGAGGCTTTTTGGAACGCCTATGCCACGAGACAGATTACGACTATCAACACGCCAAATAATCAATATCAGGTGATCGTCGAACTGGATCCCAAATTTCAAAACGATCCGTCAGCTCTGTCGCAGCTCTATATTCGATCGACCACCGGTCAAACGGCTACAGCCCAACCGATGGTACCCTTTGGAGCGTTGGCAACTCTTATTTATTCCGCTGGGCCGCTATCGGTAAATCATTCCGGACAGCTGCCGTCGGTGACATTTTCCTTCAACTTAAGAGATGGAGTTGCTTTGGGCGATGCGGTGGAGACTATCAATGGGCTGGCCCGGGAGAATTTACCTGGAACCATCAGCACGACCTTTCAAGGCACTGCCCAGGAGTTTCAATCATCAATCAAGAGTCTCTGGGTCCTCTTGGCGCTGGCCGTGTTCGTGGTCTACTTGGTTTTGGGAATTCTCTACGAGAGCTTTATTCATCCGGTGACTATTCTTTCCGGTCTTCCTTCCGCCGGTCTTGGTGCATTGATCGCGCTCTACCTGCTACAGATGGATCTGAGCATTTATGCTTTCGTTGGTTTGATCATGTTGATCGGTATCGTAAAGAAAAATGCCATCATGATGATCGACTTTGCTCTTGAGCGACAACGCAAGGACGGCAAAAGCCCGGCCCAAGCCATCTACGAAGGGGCGTTAGTGCGCTTTCGGCCGATCATGATGACAACCATGGCCGCAATTGTTGGAGCGATACCCATCGCGATAGGCTGGGGGGCGGGCGCTGAGGCCAGACAGCCTTTGGGCATCGCTGTAGTTGGCGGTCTGCTCGTTTCGCAGATCCTGACGCTCTACATAACTCCAGTGATGTATCTTTACCTCGAACGAGGCCAAGATTTTCTGGTTAGCCTTCCTGTGAGACTGCGCGGACGTGATAAAGGTGCTCAAGCCGGTGCCGCAACCGCGACCATCGGCGCTAAACTCGGAGTGGAAAATCCAGGGCAGCGTAATCCGTGACTATTTGTTGCAATCTCGCGATCGTTTAAGCTCTTCAGACAAGCGCGACCGTCGTAAAAGGGGGTTCATTCGGTAAATGCCTCGAAACTGGTTGTCGAACGCACGAGGTAATCGCCGATATCTGCGGTAAATGACGCAATGGGCTTCGTTCCACTGCGTCGGTTTTGCCGTACTTCAACTGATCGCCTGCCGCCGACTTCCCTCGTGCATGGGATCAAATCACTGCAATTGCGCGACGAGTCACAAGCCTCGAGCAGGTTTGTTTGGGTAAGGCCGGAACTTCGGTCGGAAAAGAACGTCGTAACTAAGCCGCGTTTTTACCGGATACTCGTATAAATTTTCGTACCCACCGGGTCGTTACGGCGAAAGGTGTGAGCGCTTGACTTCGGTCTAGACTCGCCTACCAGCGAAATGGGTTCAATATTTTACTGACGTTTTCAGCATCATCCCGCAGGTAATCAAACAGCCCTTTGGTTTCTTCTTCGTCTGGCGCTGGCTTCTTCTGTTCAGGAGCCTTTGTTGCTCGATTGGCGGGTAAAGACGGAGTGGGTCCACGGACTAGATTACGTGGAGCTTCGCTGCCAGCAGGCTGTTGTTTCTCAGCGCCGTCGTTTTTGACATTATTTTTATCCGCATCATCCGCATGGCCGCTGGTGGCGTGGCTCGGAAGCTCAGCCGGCGCCAGGAACAATGGCCCTCTCTCGGAACTTACTTTTGGCTCCAGTTCGACCTTCACTGGAGGAGTGTTCTTAACGGCGCGCTCGCTGACCTCAGGGGATGGGGGCAATTCGAATCCGGAAGGTTCCAATCCCTGGGACTTTAGCTTTTGATCGATACTACTCAGTAGTCCGCTGCTGGCAGGGCTTTGTGTTGGCGCGGCTGCTTTGGCTGTGGTGTTAGCGTTTTGAACGGCAGCCGGATCTTTGAAGGCCGCCGCCGCCTCCGGCGCCGGCGGCAGTTCGGCGCTCTTACCGCTCTTTTTTAAATTCGAATCGATTGAACCCAGAAGCACACCTGGATCCATCTTCTGAGCAGGCGCCTCGTCGTTCTTCGGTAAATCTGCTACCGGAGGAGTTAGGCTGGCCTGCCCGGCGTTATCAATACCCTTTTGCTTTAAAGAGTCGTCGATGTGACCGACAAGCGCGGTGTTCTGGCTGGGCTTATTGTTCGAGCTTGAGCTTTGCCTGCCGAATGGCCAGAGAGATGCGAGAATACCGCTGGACTCCTTGCTGTCAGCTTCTTTGCGTTTGACCAGCAGTTCCGTCGCGCTTTCTTTTGGCTCATCGGATGAAGAGAATGGATTTAGCTTGTCCGCCACACGGCGCAGAAGTCCTTTTTCGTCTCCCGGTTCTTCATGCACCAGGTCCTTTTTTGTTACCAGATTCAGATCCTTCAGTTTGCTGAGCGCTGGCTCTTCTTTCGTCTCCGCCGCGGGAGCAGCGCCCGGCCGACGATCGCGCATCAGCAGCAATGCCAATGGATCCTGTTTCTCTTTGTCGAGTTGCGCCAATTGAGTTTTCGCGTCCGCCGCGAATTTAGTTTCCGGATAATGCTGAATCAGCGCTTCGTAAGCGAGAGAAGCTTTTACCCAATTCTTTTCTTTTCTGTAACTTTCTCCCAGGTAGTAAAGACTTCTAATCGCAGTCGGCGTTCCCGGGTATTTGCGAACAATTTCTTCGAAACGATCTCTTGCCGCGGGAAATTTTTCTTGCTGATGATAGAACACGGCAACGTTAAATTCGTGCTCGGACAGATGCTCAACGCATTTGGCCAGCTTTTCTGCGGCTAGTGGGGCGTGCGGCGACTTTGGATGGTTGGTAATAACAGTTTCGAAATAGCCCTTGGCGATTTCGGTATTTTTCTGATCTCGATCATTCGACGTGAACTGATCCAAGTGCGCTTGTCCAAGTCTCAAAATGACAAAGGGAATATTGTCGTTGGTCGGGTGCAGGCTCTGAAACTCTTTGAATGCGTTGATGGCCTCGGGGTACTGCTGGTTTAAATAGTAGGCATCCGCAACCTTCAACTCGGTCTCAGTGAGCAGCGGGCTAAACGGGTGTCCCGATTTGAGCTTTTGCAAAACGTCGATGGCGCGCGCGTATTTCTTCTCATTGAAATAGCGGCTGCCTTCGGCAAATAAAGCCTCGGCGGTCGGATCTACTGGAGCTGCGGATTGGAACCAAGGCACGGACGGCATCGAAAGTGAGGAGCAACCTGAGATCCCAATGACAACCGCAGTGAGAGCGAGCGGAAACTTATTTTTCATTTTTCACCTACTGATGGTAGTTTTTCCATAATATGCCCACAGGAGACAGAGTCAAGCTTATTGTGCTTGTGTGTTGCGTTCCAGGCGATCTGGTGTTCGCTGCTCACGACCAGTGAATTGGCGCGAGCTAAGAAACGGTGAATCGAGATAGATCGTTTAAATTGTTTTCTAGACGAAGAGCCGCTCGCGAATTTTGAAATCACGAGCTACTCAACGCAGAGTGATTCAGCGAGCCGAGATGCGTATGAAATAAAAGTGGCGCCGATTTTTGCCGAGCGATTTAGCCGCGCCACCCAGAGCAATGCTCGCGGAGCAAACTAGCTCTACCGACAATTCACTCTAAGATCAGGGAGCTTGTAAGTTGACCGTAAAAACCCGAGCGCGGAACCCCGAGCGCGGAACCCTTTGATGAGTCGCCCACCTCAAATGGTTGAACGAACGCCGGAGCGGATTCAAATCTCACCTGTTCCGGCGACACTGATGCTCCGCGCGCAATTCTCCCGCTGATCCACCGAAGGTTTAGAGCTGCCAAAGGCTCCTCTAAAATCTAGAGCTTAGCCTTGAATAGCTCTCGCTCCTTGAAGTCAACCTAAAGGCGTAGTGAATTGCAGCCTTGTCCTTGAGAAAGGCTGAGCTTGAACAGAGCGCAGAGACTTGCCGCGCGACCCATGAGCTCGCCCTCGAAGTGGCTAAAGGAGAAACAGCCGTTTTTACCGGGCGTTGAAAAATTTGGTTGGTTGACGATTAAGCTGCTAACGATTTCAGCGCGTTTCGACATCTCTTCTCGAGAATTACAGCAAAACCCCGGCAGAAATATATGCGCCGGATCTTTTACTAAGCCCTAAGTCGTAGAAAGAAGAAGCCAGAGCGGGTGTTTAGTGGCAAAATCATACTACTCGCGTATTGAAGGCACCGGGCCAATTCAAGTACAACCTTGCGAGACTGATGGCGGGGAGGCGTTGATGGTAACTGCTTCTTGGCCAAAAAACATTTGCAGCAAAAAGATACAAGGGAAAGAAGGAGGCAAAATGAAGAAGAGGTTTCTGGGATTAGGAATGCTATCCGCGTTCCTTTTTGCTGTCCCGGTCCTTGCGCAAAACGTCGATCAAAAGATCCAGGCGCTTGAGCAAGAGCTGTTGCAGTTAAAGGAACAGCAGATCGAGCTGAAAAAAGAGGCCACCGAAGCGGCAGCCGCTATGCCGACTTTTAGTTACCGTCCGGGTAACGGCCTTAATATCGAGGCAGCGGACAAGTCATGGTCTTTCCGCCCCACCATCGAAACTTATTTCCGCATGCTCTTCGAAGAAGGGCGGGATCAAGTAGGCCGCACCAACGGCGAGATCATGGGCCGTCGTTTCCGGCCCGGGTTCTTTTTCTGCGTCAACAACTGCTTGTGGGAGCTCGAGGCGACTTTCGACATGGACGGTTTCGGCACCGGCAACGCCAAGAACGCGACCGGAGACGATGTCGGCTCCATATTGCAGCGCGGCGCACTCAACGTCCATTTGGAAAACCTCAATCCATTTTTGCCGACGGTGCAACTCGGCATGGAAGTCTCGGGTAGCATGAGCAGCGCGCGCCAGGGTTCGAGCGCGACCGGCTCGCAGGCCGAATATGACTTGCATACCCGCAATAATGGCTTCAACACGGGTCGCGCGGGCCAGGGCATCCTGCTGAACTGGGACGACCGCTCGCTCTCCGGCATCGGCATTCCGGGTCGAATCGGCCGTTTCCAACTGGGGATGGCTTCATTCGGCGAGAGTGATGACGGGCTCAGCAGTTTTACTGACAAAAAAGATTTCAACACTTACCTGAGCCTTCAGCCCTTTTCGCAAACGAAGAGTTTCTGGATACAGGGTCTAACCTTCGAAATGGGCGCATGGTTCTGTAATGCCGACGACCGCGCGCTTAACAACGGTTGCTCTCGTTACCGCATTCAGGATCACGGCGACGGCGGACGCCAAACCCTATTCGATAGCGGCGCCGATTCCATTGGCGATGGACTTCATATCGGCTTGACACCAGGCATTATCTGGAACCTTGGTCCCTATACTTTACGCGCCATGGCTCACCGCCAGAGAAGTGAAGACCGCGGCGGCACGCCGGGTCAGAAGAAAGGTGACAGCTGGTTGATCGGTCATGATCTTTTTCTGTGGAGCCCCAAGGGTTTTCTGACGGGCTCTGCCAACACGCCCGGATCAATTCTACTCGGCACGCACTTCGAGCGCGTTGACATGGAGGTGGGTTGTAATGGCGGCACCGGGATCTCTTGCGCCAGCGTCGTTGCTGCCGGAGGTAGTGCTCAGCTCAATCAATTCCACCGCAACAGGATTCTATTGCGTGAGGCGGATCTTTGGTACTTCGTGGCGCCGCGCATGAGCATCGGCGTCAACTGGCTCTGGTATGACGCTTCGAACCTGCGCAACGGCAATAACCAGGCCGCCCATAATCTAGGTGTATGCGACACCCCTGCTACCCCTGCTAACGGTTGTAGAAACGGTAAAGGCGGAGACTGGCATACGCTGTTCTTGAACTGGCGCTATACGTTCTAAACGCGTTTAACGTTCGCAACCGAAGGGGAGTCAGAAATGACTCCCCTTTTTTTTGCGGGACTGAATACCATTTGCTATTCACTATAGCGCTCCTTGCAAATTCGCCTCGACGCCGTATTATTTCCAAGACAAGCCGCGTCTGTAACAAAGCGCAAAAAAGTTCAAAGGATAAGGATAGCTATGAACAGTTCACTCATAGGTCGTAGATCCGTTCCAGTGTTTTTCACGATGATTCTTCTGATGGTCTCGATCGGCTGCAACCATGCGATCCCCAGATTCGGGGTCGGCGGCCGCTATGAAGAGGGACGCGATCAATTCTTTCGCGGCAAGGGCGGTGACATGGACCGGGCGGTTGACGCTTTGGAGTACGTCGTTAGCCGTGATCCCTTGTACAAGGATAGTTTGACCTATTTGGGCCGTGCTTACTATCGAAAAGGACGTTATGAGGACGCCTTTGCTATTTTGCAACGGGCCGTGGCGGTCAACAAGGACGATGAGGTGGCCTGGATTGCGCTGGGACTGACCCAGATGCGCCTGGGACAAACCGATAAGGGGCTGGGTTCGCTTAAGGGCGGCATCACCTTGGCTCATAAGGTGATGGTGGAGGGATACCACAATCATCAAAACTGGGACAGCAGGGGCGTGATCCGCGGCGCCCTGCGGCGCTCTGCTTTTCTTTTGGCTAAAGGTCCGGAGGAAAGAGACAATATCCTCCAGACCAATGACCGGCTTCTAGCACTCGTGGACGATGAGGAAAATTTTCAGAAGAACGCCCGGCTCCAAAACAGTAATCAGATTTACAATTGATCTTTAGGGCTCTTCTCCGCCACCGCTGTCGTTATCGCGGTTTCGATCGATGGTCTCATCGCGGCTGGCACGATCGCTCTCGAGTTCCATTTGTTTTCCGACCCATTCACCGGCGGCGATAAGCTTCGGCCAGTCGATATCTCTCCCGGAAATCATCGCTAAATCGGTCTGAATGGCCGAGCGTATTTCACGCGCGGGATCCCAGAACCTGCCAAATGAGGCACCCTGGTTCTGATCCACATATTCCAGCCATTCATGCACTCCACGCAGACCACCTTCAATCTCCTTGAGACCTCTCTGGCGGTCGCCCTCTCTAGCAAGCGCGAGGCCGAAATAAAGCCTGCTAAGATCTTCTTCACGATTAGCGGCAAGCGCTCGCTCAAGTGCCTCGCGCGCTTGAGGGAGGCGGCCCATGTCGTAATTCACCCGGCCGACGTAACTCCAAACTCCCTGACGCAGAGCTGTGCCGTAGACATAATTTGGGTCGACTTCCGCAGCCCTTTGGAAGTGTCCATAGGCGACTTCATTATTGCCGCTCAGGTAAGCCTGTCTTCCTGAGTTGACCTCTCGAGCGGCTTGGAAACCGGCGCAACCTGAAACCAGTAGAATCAACGACAACAAGCCGATTGAAGAAAGGTTTTTCATAATTCCTCCTGATCGGTAAAGATAATCCGGAGCATCTAAAAAGACAATCCGGCTGCTCAGTGCCGACCAGCCGTGCAATGTACCGAAGCTACGATGGTGACCGAGTTAGATCCAATATTTGCTCCAGAGTAAATGATGTTGGCCGCGTGATTCCACGATCGAATAAGCAGCTACTCCACCGCACGATCTCTTCTCGAGATAGAAGACTCAGCGGACTGGATTACGGTTCCCGGCCTAAGTATCAAATCCCAGTAGAGTCATCCAAACCCGAGCAGCGATAAGCGCGACCATAACGCCGTAAATCTGCCGGAGAGTTTTGGCGGAAATCTTGCCGTGGAGCTTTTCACCGAGTACCGCGCCGATAGCTGCTCCCATGACGACGGCGGAGGTGAGCAGCAGGGGAATCTGGCCGGTCAGAATCTTTCCTAAAAACCCGCTCGAGGTATTCATCATCGCGATGAAGAGACTGCTGCCGATGGCAATCCGGGTGGGTACTTTCAAGACGTAGATCAGTAAAGGTACAAAGACGAAATTACCGGCGCCGAGTAAGCCGATGAGAACCCCGGCAGCCAGCGAATAGAGTGTCAGCGGCAACAAAGCTACCGACACCTGCTCTCGTGGAAGATCCTCTTGAGCCTGACTGGGTACAGGTAAGAACATCATGGCCAAGACAAGAACGGTTATGATACCAAAGAGCGCGAGCAAGAGATCTTCGGAAACTTTCGTCGATAATAGGGCTCCGGCGAATGAGCCGATCGCGGAACTGGGGCCGGCTCCTAAAACAATCGGCCGGTGCACGCGCCGTTGGCGCAAATGAGCCATGCCACCGATGATGGTCGAGAAAAATACCTGGCTGATCACCACCGCAGCGACCGTGTTTGCGTCCAGCCGGGATAGACCGAGCAGCGGAGGAATATAGTACAGAAGAGGAAACATCATCACACCGCCACCGAAGCCCAACAAACCGGAAAAAAATCCGCCGATGACTCCCAGCGCGGTTAGAGTCGAGATGAAGGCGAGGCTGATCATCCGACGCTGGTGCCGGAAACCAAAACGTCGGCCAGTGTGATCAAGAAGTAACCGATACTCACGTAAGCATTGAAATCGAAGAAAGCGCGATTAATCCGGGATAGATCATGAGGCCGGACAATACGATGCTCCCACATTAAAATGAAAGAAACTGCCAGGCAGCCGATCCAGTATATGCTACCGAGATCGGCAGTAATACCGACCAGAATCAGGAAGACAATGGTGCAGAGGTGAAAGAAGCTTGAGAGGCGCAATGCCCAAACCACGCCGAACCTAGCAGGAATCGAATACAATCCATGCGCGCGATCGAATTCGCGATCCTGCAGCGAATAGATGATATCGAAACCCGCGAGCCAAAAGACCACCGCTAGACCGAGACAAACTGGAATCAGCAACTCCTTCAAACCCAATGGCGAATCAGTGACCGCCAGCCAAGCGCCGATGGGCGCAAGCGAAAGAGCGATCCCGAGGAACAGGTGTGATGCCCAGGTGAAACGTTTGGTCAGTGAATAAAAGAAAAGTACCGTTAAGGCCACAGGAGACAGAACGAAACAAGTCCAGTTGAGTTGGTAGGCGGCAAAGACAAATAGTATTGATGCGACGATCGTCAAAAATCCCGCTTCCCACGGCTTGACTGTTCCGTTCGGCAGTTCCCAACCTGCCGTCCGCGGATTGAGCGCGTCGAATTTCTTGTCGGCCAGACGATTAAAACCCATCGCGGCGGTACGCGCGCCGACCATGGCGATCAATATCCAGAAGACTGTTCTCAGAGTTATCGGATGATTTGGCCAGGCAAGTACCAGTGAAGCAAACGCAAAAGGCAACGCAAAGATCGTATGGGAAAAACGGACGAGACTTGCGTAATTGCGAATTTTTTCGACAAGCATTGCGATCAAGACCGAAAGCTAAGTTTGTCAGTCTGTCCGAATGCCGCAAGAGAATTCACGGCAGGAGCGTAGGGAATGCGCATCTCAAATGCCCAGTTTTTGCCAAATCGAATCGATATAATTTTTGGTGTTTTCGTCCATGACGATGACCTCCGGCCATTCGCGGTCAAACCCTTCGCTGCGCCATTTCCGTGTCGCATCGATGCCGATCTTTGACCCGTAGCCGAGAACCGGGGCTGCATGGTCCAAGACATCCACGGGACCTTCGACGATAACCGTGTCACGTTGGGGATCGATGTGGTTTCCCGTTACCCAGGTGACCTCGGAAAGATCATGGACGTTGACGTCATGATCAACGATTACCAGAATCTTGGTGAACATCATCTGACCCATGCCCCAGAGAGCGTGCATGATCTTGCGCGCATGGGCGGGGTATTCCTTCTTGATCGAGATGATCGCCAGATTATGGAATACCCCGTGCACGGGCAAATTCATGTCGACAATCTCGGGAAAAGTCAGCCGCAACAGCGGCAGAAAGATTCGTTCGGTCGCCTTTCCCATGTAAGCATCTTCCATGGGCGGGCGACCGACAATGGTCGTTGGATAGATCGGATGCTCTTTTTGGGTGATGCAAGTGACGTGGAATACGGGATAGTCATCCGCCAGCGAATAAAAACCGGTATGATCACCAAAAGGGCCTTCGCGGCGCAGCGGTTCGGCAGGATCGACGTAGCCCTCGATTACGATATCGGAGTTTGCCGGTACTTCGACGTCCACCGTGACACCCTTGACCAGTCGCACGCCCTTCTTGCGTAAGAAACCGGTAAAGAGTATCTCATCGATTTGGTCCGGGAGCGGCGCTGTGGCGGCGTAGATCATTGCGGGGTCGCCGCCCAGACAGACAGCCAAATCCATGCGCCCGCTTTGTTCTTTCTGGTGCTGATAATGGCGCGCGCCTACTTTGTGCAGGTGCCAGTGCATGCCGGTTGTTTGCGAGTCAAAAACCTGCATCCGGTAAAGACCTACGTTGCGAGTTCCTTTGCCCGGGTCTTTTGAAAAAACCATCGGCAAGGTTATAAACGGGCCGGCATCTCCAGGCCAGCAGGTGAGCACGGGCAACAGGCTCAAGTCCGGTTGCCGGTGAATGATCTGCTGGCATTCGCCGTCACTGATAATTTTCGGCGGGATGCCGGCGAGTTTTAGCAAATCTGAAAGGAGATGCAGCTTGTCACTGAAGGATCTCGGCGGTCTGGTTTGCACCAGTTTTTGAACTTCGCCGGCAACCTCCTCTACATCGTCGACACCCAGGGCGAGAGCCATGCGTTTTTGCGAGCCGAAGGCATTGATCAAAACCGGAATCTGTTTTCCGGGGACGTTCTCAAACAATAGCGCCGGACCGTTGTTTTTCATCACGCGATCGGCAATCTCCGTGATCTCCAATTCCGCCTTGACCGGATAGTTAATGCGCCTGAGTTCGCCTTGGCGTTCTAAAACTTGTACGAAGTCTTGCAGACTGTTATATGCCATGTGCTTCCTGATCTCTTTCGAATGAAGAGCAATAAGCCGACAAGAAGGCGCAAGTCAAGTAATCATCTGCGCGGTGGCCTCGCAATCGCTACAGTGATGGGGCTTCCTTGGTTTTGCCCGTATTTATCTGTGTCTTACGACCTATGATTGTCGACGTGGGATCCTGAGACGATCTGATCGAATCGATACTCGCCTCCTTGCAACGGATCAACACATTTCAGCATTATCGTTGAGCAGTGACAACATCTCCCAGCGGTTCGCATCGAACAGGTCGCAATTCTCGCGTAGAGAGATCAATGAAAAAGGCGTCGCGACAACAGCAAAAAAAAGCTGAACCCGAAAAAACCCCCGGCACTGCAGCGAAATCGCCTGCCAGCGTTGATAGCGGAAATACGCGCTTTTGGTTCCTGACTATTTTTGCCGTCGCCTTTGCTATTCGGCTCGTTTATCTCTTTCAGATCGCTACGATTCCGCTGTTTGAGCATCTCGCGGGAGATGCAAGGACTTATTACGAATGGGGCCAACGGATCGCGGCGGGCGACTGGCTCGGCACAGGAGTTTTCTACCAGGCTCCTTTGTATCCGTATTTTCTCGGAATTCTACAATTCTTTTTCGGCGAAACTCTTTGGCTGGTGCGGCTTATACAGATTACGCTTGGGGCGGTTTCATGCTCGTTGATCTTTTTGATCGGACAACAGTTGTTCTCACGTCAGGCCGGCATAATCTCGGGATTCATTCTTGCCAGCTACGGCCCGGCACTGTTCTTTGACGGCCTGATTGAAAAAAGCATTCTCGATCTACTCTTGCTTACAGTTATTTTGTTTCTCGTTTTTTGTGCCGGCGGCGGACTAACAGTCAAGTGGCTGGGTGTCGGCGCGGTGCTGGGTCTGCTAGCCTTATCGCGCGAAAACGCGCTTATCTTGGTCCCGGTGGTGCCGTGCTGGATTGCGCTATCATCGCGATCGATATCTGCAACATCACGGCTGCCCCAGATCGGCTTGTTCTTTGCCGGGTTGACCCTAGTTCTCCTGCCCGTCGGGCTGCGCAATCTTGCTTTAGGGGGGGAATTCAAACTAACGACGTCACAATTGGGGCCAAACTTTTACATAGGCAACAATCCGGCTGCGGACGGAACTTACAATTCAATCAGGAGCATCATCGGCGAACCTCAACTCGAAGGCCGCGACGCTAAACGATTGGCGGAAAGAGCGTTGCAACGCAATCTATCCCCGGGCGAGGTATCGAACTACTGGTTAGGCAAGTCGTTCGAGTACATCAAAAAGGAGCCAGCAGATTGGCTGCGTCTCCTGGCCAAGAAATGGACTTTGGTGTGGAACGCGCGCGAGATCGAAGATTCGGACGATTTCTACATCTATCGTCAATGGTCATCGTTGCTTAGCGTGCTCGGACGGCTGAACCATTTTGGCGTTCTGGCGCCTCTCGCCGCTGCCGGTCTCTTACTTACACTCGGACAATGGCGTCGCTTGTGGCTTCTCTACGCGATGATTTTGGCGCTTGCCGCAAGTGTCGCGGGTTTTTACGTATTTGGCCGTTATCGGTTTCCGCTGGTGCCCTTGCTGGTTCTTTTTGCCGGCGCTGGATTGATAGAACTAGTTCGCTTCTATAAACAGGGACGATGGCGGCCGCTGCTCGGGGTGATGGCTGTATTCTGCGCCTGCGCGATTTTTACTAACTGGCCCGTCTTCGGATTTAGCGGGCCAGGTGCCGCGGGTTACAACAATCTATCCAATGCTTATTACAAACAGGGCAAGGTCGAGCAGGCTATCGAGACGGCTCTCAAGGCTATCGAACGAGAACCGGGCTATGGCGTCGCCCACTACAATATCGGCAACCTCTATGCCGGACAAGGTAAGATTGCACTAGCGCAACGTCATTTCGAAGAGGCGCTGCGGATCTATCCCAATTACGCCGAAGTGCGGTCCAATCTTGGACAGCTTCTCGCCGAACAAGGTGACCTTCAGGCTGCTATCGAGCAATTTGAACGAGCGATCGCGCTCGATTCAGGGCTCTTCAGGGCTCATCTCAATCTCGGGGTTGCCTTGGCGAAACAAGGGCAGATCGCAAAAGCGGATGCTCCGCTGCGAGAGGCCGCCCGGCTCAGGCCGCAATCCACGGAAGCTCGCTTTTATCTGGGCAGTGTCTATGCGGCTCAGAATCGGTTCGATTTGGCGGCGGAGTCATTCAAAAACGCGCTACAGATCGATCCTAGCTTGGCGGCCGCACACGAGAGTCTTGGGCGCGTCCTATCGGTCCAGGGGAAAAAAGAAGAAGCCGTACTGCACTATCAGGAAGCGATCAGGCTGATGAGTGGTAGAAAAGGCGGAGCTAAAGGATCCGTAACAATCCGCTAACGAGTCCTCGGGTAAGAGCTGAGTTCTACGTCATGTTCAGGGCACGATTGTCAGAATGAAAGACCGCGGCGGATCCACCACCTTGATGAACGGGATCGGATCGTCATAAATCTTAACCGGGATGATGGTTGCTGCTGGGTTGCTTATCAGCCCGTCCAGCCAATGGTATTTCAAAATAACTTCACTAGCTGCGGCGGTCGAGACTTCCAGGCGATTGAGTTTGGCGACGACTTGACCGTGCCCTTGTAAGAACCAATACGGCGGCTGGTTCACGCGCATCAGATGCACCGGGCCTAGCCGCCGGTCCAGCGTTATTAGTCCAGGAATAGATCGTAGCCGTTTGACTGAAGCCGGGTGAAAGGCAACCACCGCGCCGATGTTGTAGAGCCGAAAATACTGTTTGATCTCTTCATCACTAAAAGCCTGTATATCTCGTCCGAATAATCTGCCCGAGTGAAATTCCGCGAAGTGGTGCCGGTCGTTATAGAGATTGATGGGCCCGCCGATCAGCTCGCGGCCGCTCCAATGCGGAATAAAAGCGGATAAGTACATGCCATCGTATACGAAACCCGTTTCATCGCCTGATTCTTCAAACAGAACCCGGGCCTCCTTGGGCGTGTCTTGTCGCACCCAGCCTACTATCTCGGTGATCTCAGGACGGACGAGCGTTCGCAGCCTGAGTTTCGCTTGAGACTCGGTACCGACGAGATTGATCAGGAAAGTGATGCTCGCGGTAAACAGCAAAAACGGAACTGTATAGGAATAGAAAGACGATTTTGTTGAACCCGCCCCCAGCCAGTCGGCAAGCGCGTAAGCCGCGCCAACGGTTAAGAAAAGATCGAAGGGAACTTTAAATCGCAACGGCTGCCATGCCTGCAGAGGCGGAATAAAAAAACTAAAATAAGTGATTAGGAACAGACTGATCAGCGCGGCACCGAGCAAAATAGCCACATTTTTATCGCGGGAGCGCAGCAGCGTCACCGTGCCTGTTGTGCCGAGAATCAGCAGCAGTAATCGAAAGCCTTTCTCCCAAAATGACTGGCGAAATGACCAGAAATTCTTCGGCGCGAAATAGTCCTTGATCAATGTCAGGGGATCGGTACTCACAAATAGCGGCAGCTGCTCGACAATCGTTTTGGAAACATCGTCGCCCCGGTGGCTGAAAGCGGGCATTATCCAAACCAAGTTTAGCGACAACGATATCGCGGCGGCGCCGGCCGTCCATAGCGCCAGGTCGCGTTGCATGAGCTTGGGTTGCGCGATTAACAAGGCGAGAATGGGCGGCACAAAAATGACAAGCGATTGAACGTGGAGCGGTAGGATCGCGATTGCAAAGAAGATCCAGCCGAGGTGGACAGCGCCCCAGGAAGTTTGCTGTCGGGTCAGACGGTAAAATAGCGAAACTCCCAAACCGCTGGCATAAGCGGCCGTCGAGTAGCCGATCATGCCGTAAAAAAACATTTCTCGAGGCAGGGAATTCCACCAATAAATCGTTCCAAGAAGAGCGGCCAACACGGCCACAGCATTTCTGGTTTCTTCGCGCGCGAACAGATTGCGCGCGCTGAAATACATCAGCCACGGGACCGCCGCCATCGCGATAAAGGCCGAAATTTTAAACCACTGGATCGGCGTTAAAGCGATCAACGACAATGCAAGAGCAAGGAACTCGAACAGTTTGATGCTTAGATCTTGGATGGTATTGGACGGGTAGCCCGCCATGAAGAGCGGGTTATAGCCCCACGTTGACTTGTCCTGCCAAAATGCCTCTAGGGATTTGAGATGGTGGAAATGCAACCCCCAGTCCTGATCGATGATCGGATCAGGATTGTATAGACCGGCAAAAACATCGAAGAGACAGATCAACCCAAACGCATGGAGCGCGGAGATTGCGACGATCACAATCACCGGGCGTTCAAAAAGCCGTCCATGAGGACCCGTAAGTAGCCGTCTGTGGGGGTTAGCTAACGATCCGGTGGCGCTTACGGCAGAATCGCGCTTGTCTTGCCGGGAAATTTTGCGGGTTTTATGTTTAGCTGGCACGTACGGGGACTATACTATCGATAATCGGACGGAAAAAACAAAATCAACCCAGGATATCCATCAGCTCGGGTGTTGTCTCGTAGTCTGCAAGGTACAATCTCGTAGAACACGGGGCTGGGTGGCATCCGTCACGGCTCCCAGCGTTCTTCCTCCCGCCCGAACGCAATTCCGCCGCCGGACTCGATCAGCTTGGTTCGAACTGGGCGCTTCGCCAGAGCGATTCTTACGCGATCATTTGCATCCCAAGATCAAGTTTGTCAGAAGAGACGGATGCTTGGTGTAGCTCTCGTGCTCGGATTCTTGACTGCGCTAGCCAATATCTTGGGCAGTGCTCTTGCGGTGCTCCAGCGTGAGCCCTCGCGGCGCTTTACCGCGGCGGCGCTTGGGTTAAGCGGCGGATTTATTCTGGCAGCGGCGCTCCTCGAAATGTTGCCGGAAAGCTTATCACGGGGACCGTCGATGCCCGGTTATGTCGCTGTCGGATACCTCTCTCTATTTCTGATCGAGCAATTTACTAATGTCCACCTGCATAGTCTGCCGGATGATGAACATCGGATGCCTGTGCCGGTAGCTGCCGGATTTGCATCTCTCGTTGCTTTCAACGTCCATGACTTTATCGATGGACTGGCTATCGGCGCGGGCATGATCGCCAAAACCGATCTGGGAATATTAGTATTTCTCTCGGTGCTACTTCATGAAATTCCGGCCGGGTTCGTGATCGCTGCGCTTATGCGCGCAGCAGGCTGGAGCCGGTGGTCTGCTATGGTTGCCGGCGGCAGCTTAGGGGTTGTCACGATCCTTGGTATCGTCCTGCCATTTTGGGCCCGGGAACTTAAACCGTTCTTTGCCGAAGCCCTATTGGCATTCGCTGCCGGAAACTTTATCTATGTGGGTGCGACTCTGCTCGTGCCGCTCTCCGAGTCCGGTAAATCGCGCTGGATCACGCTCCTGGTGGTGCTCGGGTTTGCTATTTTCTACGTTTCGAGCCGGCTCGTTGAGTCCTTTTTCTAGATCGCATTTATTCTTGTGACCAAAAAAGGGGGAGTACTATGTTTTTAAAATTACTGTGCGCAACCATGCTAGTGATCTTGGCGGCGGCCTGTTCGATGTCGCCCGAACAGCCGTCTCGAGCGACGGCCGAACTAAAAGACAAGGACGGCAAGGCCGTCGGGGTGGCTACGTTTCGCGAGAGCTCCGGGGGAGTGACGGTCGAGGTTAATGTCAAAGGACTCACGCCGGGCTTGCATGCGGTTCATGTGCACGCAGTCGGACGGTGTGATGCGCCGGCGTTTACCAGCGCAGGCGGTCATTTCAATCCGGCGCAAAAAAAACATGGCTATAAAAGTCCCGAAGGCGCGCACGCCGGCGATCTGCCCAATATGCTGGTCGCCAAGGACGGCACAGGGCGTTTTGAATCTTTCACCGATGGCATGACGCTTAAACCTGGCGCGACATCGGTTTTCGACAAAGACGGGAGCGCGTTGGTGATTCATGCCGGTGTCGACGATAACGTCACCGATCCTACCGGCAATGCCGGCGATCGAGCCGCGTGCGGCATCATTACAATGGCTCAATCCAGAATGTAGCAGGACTAGAGATAATGTAGCCTGGTCCCGGCGGCCAGGCTGCGCTCCGCTTCCTGGATGCGGTCGGCAGTTCCAAGATCCTGCCAAAATCCATCAAAGCAAAACCCATAGAGAGGTTGCCCGTCCAAGAGCATCCGCGGGTAGGTTTCGCGGGTGGTGCTGAATTTGTGCGCCGTCATTCCGTTATCCATGTAGTCGAAGACCGTCGGCTCCAGGACTTGGACGCCTGTAAACATCAATTTGCGAATCGGCCCGGGCGACTGCGCCGGCGTTCTCGTGTCAAGAAATCGACGGATACGACCTTGCTCGTCGATGTCCATCGAGCCGTATCGATCCGCATCGCTATCAGGCCGCAGAACCAAAGTTGCCGCAGCCTTCTGTTTCTCATGAAACGTCAGCAATTGGTCGAGATGCAAGTCGATCAACACATCGGTGTTGATGACGATGAAAGTGTTGCTTTGCAAGAATGGCTTGGCCTTGAGCAGACCGCCGCCGGTATCCAACAGCTCCGGCTCGAGCGAATAACTGATCTGCAATCCAAGCTGGCTGCCATCGGCCAGCCGGGTCTCGATTTGATCACCATGATGATGAAGGTTGATGACGATATCGCGGATGCCGTAGTGTCGTAAGAGCAGGAGGGAGTATTCGATCATCGGCCGACCTCCCACCGAGACGAGAGCCTTGGGCCGGGTATCGGTCAGCGGCCGCAGCCGTGTCCCCTGTCCGGCGGCTAAAACCATCGCTTTCATCGCATCTCCTCATAGTGCTCAGCCAAAAGCGGAACGATCGGTTCGAGCAACGGCACGCGCGCCAAGTTCCGTTTCAAGCGACGCACCGTAGGCGGGATGAATTTCCGGTATGCCGGTTTACCCTTCACAAGATCGAGGTAATAAAACCGGCCGACGACTTTTAAGTCGCGCTGAATCGCTGAGAGCAGATAAATCTCTCGGAAATCGTCAGCGTCTATAGCGCGCTTTTCGATGTCGGCTCTCCGGCGTAAATAATAACTCACAAGCTGATCTTCCATGTGCGGCAGGATCACGCTGTCGGTGATCCGGTCGTTTAGCAGCGAAGCCAGATCGTACTGCGGCGGCGCGAGCAAGGCGTCTTGAAAATCGATCAGTGCGACTTCTTTGTCGTGGATCATCAGGTTCCAACTGTGGTAGTCGCGATGATTTAAACAGCTCGGATACCGATCCAGACGATGGGCAATCTTCGAGAATATTCTTCGCAGCGTCTCGATCCCGGTTCCTGCCACATAGACGCCGGGCCGCTTCTCCAATCCGTATTCGATGAAATGATCGAATTCCCACATGTAGAGCCGGAAATCGAAACGCTGCTGAAATGCGACGCAAGCGTCGTCGCGTGCCTTTGTCCCTCGGATTTGCAGAACCAAAAGCTCGTCGATAGCTTTCTGATACCATGTCAGGACCTCATCTTCGGGCAGGCCTTGGATGCGGTCCCATAACGCTGTGTCGCCTAAATCCTCCAGCAGAAGAATGCCGTCGTTTTGCCAATGACCGTAAAGTTCGGGCACCCGCACGCCGATTCCGCTAAGAAATCGGTGCAAATTGAGGAAAGGCAATTCTTTAGGAGCGTGCTTAAAGACCGCTAGCTCTTCACTGGAGAGCGGCAGAGCGCTCCCTGCCGGTAATTCCATGACGATCACTGATTTCGGCGCGCCTGAAGCCTCTATGACGGCTCGGTAGTAACGCCGGCTCGACGCATCCCCTGCTAGCGGCACGAGCGAAGACACAGCCGTGTTTGCGCCGAAAACGGCGCCGATCTTATCTGAGATAATTTTCTGGTGATCCATTTAGATGTGCAATTCTATTCTGCCGGCGCCGCCGGCCATTAAACTTCTCAACTGCCGCCGAAACCGATGGTGACCTTGCCGGCCTCGACAATCACCGGGATCTGGCGGCGGCCGTTGGAGAGCTTGAGCATACGCGCCAGGCCGTCGTCATCCTCGAGCACGTTGATGTATTCGAAAGATATTTTTCGCCGGGAGAAATCCTCACGGGCTCCCGAAGTATAGGGTCAGAGATCTTGGCCAAAGATAAGAACCGGTTCGCTGCTCATCGTCTTTGCTCCTGCTAGGTTGATAAACAGATATTACTATGAACCGATAAATTCTGCATGTTTCAGATCACCGCAAATTGAAATAAGCTTGTGCTGCGTGTTAGGGATGGGTACTTTATGCCCGGCACTCTGTACATCGTCGCCACGCCAATCGGTAATCTCGAAGACATCACACAACGAGCAATTCGCACGCTGAAGGAGGCGGATATCATCGCCGCCGAAGACACTCGGCACACGCAAATTCTACTAAGCCAGTTCACCATCGACACGCCTCTGACGAGTTATCACGAGCACAACGAGCGAGCCAAGGCGGGCCAATTGGTCGCTCGCCTCGAGCGCGGCCAAAGCATTGCCCTGGTCTCGGACGCCGGCACACCGGCGATATCCGATCCGGGCTATCGCTTAATTGTCGAGGCAATTCGGATGGGAATTCGGGTGGTTCCGATTCCCGGTCCGTCAGCACTGATCGCCGCTCTCAGCGCCAGCGGTCTGCCTACCGACGGATTTAATTTCAGAGGATTTCTACCTTCACGCAAGCGCGAGCGGAGGTCCAGGCTGCAAGAGCTCCGCAGCGACCGTTATAGCATCGTAGTTTACGAGACGCCGCATCGTCTCAAAGAATCGCTCGATGACATTCGTGAAATTCTTGGCGACCGCCGGATGGTGCTGGCGCGCGAGGTGAGCAAAATTCATGAGGAGTTCCTCCGCGGCCGCGTCAGCGAAGTGATCGGTGAAGTCCGTCATCGAGAAATTCGCGGCGAAGTGACTCTTGTCATAGAAGGCTGTTCCGATCTGGATCCTCCTTCAGAAGATGTCCTGAGCGAGGAGATTGCTAGGCTCATAGCCGATGGGATGCGGGTAAAAGAGATTGCCGAGGTGCTCGGCGAGAAATACGGCTATTCTAAACGCCAGATCTACGCTTTAGCTATGGATCAAGCCAGAAGCACTAACTCTTGACCTTGTACTCTTCTAATTTTCGATAAAGGGTTGTGCGATCCACGCCGAGTATCCGAGCCGCTTCGGCCTTATTGCCATACGTGCTCTCGATGACGCGCAAAATGTACTCTCTCTCCAGATCTTTGAGGGTGTATCCGTTTGCCACAGCGGCCGCGAGCGGCACGGAACTTCCGTTGCTAGCCTGCGACGGCAACGGTAAATCCTTCAAGCCGATGCTCGTTTCTTTGCCAAGCAGCACCGCTCGTTCGATGGTGTGTTCCAATTCTCGCACATTTCCCGGCCAGCGATAATTTACTAGCCCGGCCAGTGCCTCCCGATCAATGGAGGCTATGTCTCGTTTCGCCTGAGGCGCAAATTTGTGCAGAAAGTGCTCTGCCAGAAGCGGAATATCTTCCGACCGCTCGCGCAACGGCGGCAATTCGATGCGGATCACATTTAGCCGATAGTAGAGGTCCTGCCGGAATCTACCTTGTTCGACCAGATGTTCCAAATCGAGGTTGCAGGCCGAGACGATGCGCGTGTCCACTCTTTCCGACTGATTTGCCCCCAAGGGCCTTACTTCCTTATCTTCGATGACGCGCAACAGCTTGGCTTGCAGGTTGATGGGAATCTCGCTGATCTCGTCGAGGAAAAGGATGCCGCCGCTGGCTTCCTGAAACAGTCCGCGCCGATCTTTTCGCGCGTCGGTAAACGCGCCGCGTAAATAGCCAAAGAGCTCGCTTTCAAGCAGCGTTTCCGGAACGGCAGCGCAGTTAAGCGGTATAAACGGCCCTTCGGCGCGTGAGCTATGATGATGAATGGCGCGGGCAACCATTTCCTTGCCGGTGCCGCTTTCACCCAGGATGAGGACATTGGCGGCAAGATCGCTGGTTTGCCGTATAATTGAGAAAACCTCCTGCATCTTCTCGCTCTTGCCTATAATGTTCTCGAAGCTGTTGCGCTCCAGTACCTCGCTCCGAAGACGCTGCAGTTCTTGACAGAGCCGGCGCTGTTCGAATGCGCGGCTCACATGCAAGATCATTTCATCGGTGCGAAAGGGTTTCGTGACATAATGATAAGCGCCTGCTTTCATTGCCTCGACCGCGCTCTCAATGCTGCCGAACGCCGTGATCAAAAGTATCAGCGCGTCCGGATCGATGGCTTTAACTTCTTTTACCAGTTCCGTGCCGCGCATCCGCGGCATCATCATATCGGTGATCATCAAGTCGCAGCCGGCTGCGCGAAACTTCTCCAGCGCTGATCGGCCATCATGCGCCGCCTCAACGTCATAGCCTTCCTCGGCCAACACATCGACCAGCAGCTGGCACATCTGTCGATCATCATCGACAATCAGAATACGGCCGTGCTTGCCGGCGTGCAGTTTAGACCCGGGTGCCATTTTCCAGATTGCCCTGCACCGGCGCTTCCTTCTGCTGCCCTAGAGGCAGATGGATGATGAAGCGGGTAAACTTTGCAGGTTCGCTTTCCACGATGATCTCACCGTTATGCTCTTTGATAATGCCGTAAGTCACTGCCAGACCGAGTCCGGCTCCTTCTCCGACATCCTTGGTTGTGAAAAACGGGTCGAATACATGATCGATGGCTTCCGGCGCGATGCCGATTCCGTTGTCTTCAAAGATGATATGAACGCTGCCGTGGCCGCCGACAAAAGGCATGGCTGAGGCCTGAATTTTAATCACTCCTCCAGGGCCAAGCGCGTGGAGAGAATTAGCGAACAGATTGATGAACACTTGTTGAAGCAGATCGGGGTCGGCTTGAATGAATAAGGGCGATGGCGAGACATGGATTTCGACATCGAGCTTCTTTTCGAGGAGTTGGTGTTCCAAAAGGTAGCGGACATGATTGAGCAATTCCGATAACTCGACGGATCGGAACATCGGTTCCCTGCGCCGAGAAAATTCCAGGAGTTGCCGCACGATGGCGGTAATGCGATCGCTTTGGGAGCGGATCACCTCGAGGTTGCCGGCAAGTTCCTCGCTGCTGCGCGGCCGCCGCAACAGGTATTCAGCCCGGCCGCGAACAATGCTCAATGGAGTGCCGATCTCGTGCGCGAGCCCCGCCGCCAGTTGACCTACCGATGCCAAGCGTTCGGAGTGGCGCAGGTCCCGTTCTAGATTTAGCTTTTGTTGCTGCTCTTCCAAGAACTTGGAATAACTCCGATTGAGCTCTTCCGACATGCTATTGAACTCTCCAGCTAACGCGGCAATTTCATCGCGACCCTTGATCTCGATGCGCTGCTCCCAACGACCTCTGCCGATCTCCCGGACACGTTCCACCAGCTGATTGATGGGACGCGTGACATTGCGGCGCACGATGATCAGAATGAGAACCGACAAAAGGATGACCAATGCCGCGGTAGTTCCGATGATTCGCTGCCGTCGCGCTTCGATGTTGCTAATCAATTGAGATCCCTGACGCGCTAAGACAAAGACCCCGGCAGTCCGGCCATCGCTCGAGGTAAACGGTTCGATACGGTAGTACACCAAAATACCAGGTTCGCGAATATACCCATCTATGCCGTTGGGTTCTGCGAGAGCCGGTCGCGGATCCAGTTTCAGAATGGCAGTAGGATCCAGTTCGTCAAAATCGTTCGGATATCTAAGTGAAGAGGAAAGCACGACCGGCTCGGCATTAAGGTTGTAAACAATCAGGCCATGAATGTTGCCCCGCGGTCCCACCGTGTTGGCGAACTCCTGAGTCGCCTGCAGATTTTGACCGTCGGCATACAAGTCCCGGAGAGCTGAGTGGATGGCGCGGGAAAAGCCGCGCATGCCGACCCGTATTTCTCGCGTGACGTTCTCACGGTCCTGCTGAATGCTCAAATAGCCGTGAACCGTCATTGTCACCACGATGATGACGACCAGCGAAACAATTAATCTAGTGCCAAGTTTCATGGGCGCTGCTTCGTACGCGGTTGAGCAAGCCTTATACCGTGTCGGATGCAAAGCGTAATTGCATTAAAAATCGAACTCTCGGGATGTTCACGAAAAAACATGGAGCAACTCTGTGGCAATTTACGACAGCATGCGGTTTTTCACAATCATCGAAATTTAGCTCGTTCATTCAGGCAATTGAGCTTCTTTCGCAGAGGCGCACGCACTTCTCACGTTGCATATTCCAACGGCTAGAACCGCCAAGATGCGCGTTTATTTTGAGAATGTCGGTGACGCCTCGACGGCACGACGCTTGCGTTTAGGGGGGCGATACCAGCGCCTAACAAAATAACAAACTCTCAGATCCGAAAACTTAGAAAGGAGGAGCCGATATGAAAAAGCTACTTTTTGCATTCCTGCTTGGACTGACCGTCGTGAGCTCGATCGTTGATCTTGCTACGCCGGTGAGCGCCCAAGACGAGGATCCCAAACCAAGGAAGCCCGAAGGGGATTGATCGGGAGAAGTTGATTTCCCAGTTGCAAAAGGGGGCTTTGTGCCCCCTTTTTTTATACTTGATGATGACGTCGTCTTAATCAAGCGGCCGCTTGATGCGAAATCCACTAAACTCGCCGCGAAAGTCCTGCCGCTGCAGATCTACTTCGTCGACGCGAGCTCCCGGCGGTCCCTGCCGGCACCAGACGATGAGCTCTTCGATACGATCCGGTCGGCCTTCGGCTACCATCTCGACGGAACCATCATAGCGATTCATGACCCAGCCGGTTAGGCCCAAGTGGCGCGCGCACTGAACTGTCGAAGCGCGAAAATAGACACCCTGCACTCGACCTTTCACAATTAGCCGGATACGCGTCTGGGAGGGAGTCGTTGACATGACTGCCGGTTTTCTAACGCGGTGCCTGTTCTGACGCAAGCGTCATGCAGCAATGCCCGCCCAAAATTATTTGACAAGCGCCCCGCAGTTTCGGTAGGCTTTCGCCGGTTCTAAGGGTTTACCGAAGAGCCCGCGCCGTGGTCCTCCAGACCGATTTAGGCCCTGCCCTTTGGCGACTCGATTTGCTCAGATGCGCACTCGTGAATCAAAAAGGAGGGTCTGATGGGAGCCAAATTATATGTCGGCAACCTGCCGTACTCGGTGACGGAGGAGAGATTGCAGCAGCATTTTGCGCAGCAAGGCTCGGTGATTAGCGCTCGTATCGTTACCGATAAATTCACGGGCCGTTCCAAAGGTTTTGGCTTCGTCGAGATGAGTTCGGATGGCGAAGCCGAACGCGCCATCAATGCTCTGAACGGAACCGATTTCGAAGGACGTAACGTTGTCGTCAGCGAAGCCCGTCCTCAGGCGCCGCGAGATTCTGGATTCGGTGGCGGCGGAAGCGCCGGCAGACCACGTCGGGATCGTTACTGATCAGGTGTCAGCAGCTTCAGGAGCTCTTGTTCCTCGATGATGCGAACGCCGAGCTCTCGAGCCTTTTTGAGCTTGGAGCCGGGCTCGGAGCCGGCGACAACATAGCTGCTATTGCGGCTGACTGCGCTGCTTACTCGCCCGCCTAGAGCCTCGATCCGGCGCTGCGCTTCCACCCTCGACATAGTCTCGAGTCCGCCGGTAAGGACGAATGTCGAACCCGAAAGCGCGCCTTGTTTGATAGTCTCTGCCTTGAAGCTAATGCCGGAATGCAAAAGCTTCGCGATCACTTGACGGTTTTCGTCTTGGGAGAAAAAGCGCGCGATGCTTTTGGCGACCTCTGGGCCGATCTCGCGCACCTCCATCAGTTTCTCCTCGCTTGCATTCATAATCGTATTCAGGTCGCCGAAGTGCGCGGTCAAAAGTTTGGCCGTGGCTTCGCCGACGTGCCGAATGCCCAGAGCAGTCAGAAAACGAGTGAGAGTCGAATCCTTGCTGCGCTGCAAAGCCGCGAGCAAATTTTGCGCGGATTTTTTGGCCATGCGATCCAAGCTCGCCAATCGCTCTTCTGTCAGGCTGTAAAGATCACCGAGATCCTTGACCGCGCCGCGTTCGACCAGTTGATCGATCAGCTTGTCACCGAGCCCCTCGATATCCATGGCGTTGCGCGACCCGAAAAACTTTAGGCTTTCCTTGAGCTGTGCCGGACACGAGATACCGATGCAGCGGTATGCCGCCTCGCCTTCTTCGCGGTATACTGCCGCGCCGCATACCGGGCAGTGCTCGGGCATGCAAAAATGTTTCTCTTGCCCGGTTCTTTTCTCCGTAATCACTTTAACCACATAAGGAATGACATCGCCGGCGCGCTCGACCACGACCGTGTCGCCGACGCGAATGTCTTTGCGGTTGATCTCGTCCATGTTGTGCAATGAAGCGCTTTTGACCATGACGCCGCCGATGGCGACGGGTTCCAGGCTTGCGACCGGAGTCAACGTGCCGGTGCGGCCGACCTGGGGTTGAATCTCGATAATACGCGTTGTCGCCTGGCGCGGTTTGAACTTATAGGCAATCGCCCAGCGCGGCGACCGGGCAATCTCGCCAAGCCGTCGTTGCAGTTCGTGCCGATTGACCTTGACTACCAAGCCATCGATCTCGTACGGAAGTTCATCGCGCCGGCTCTCCATCTCGTCGCGAAATTTTAGGATATCTTCAATGCCACGGCAGACGCGCGCAAAAGGCACCGGCTTTAAACCCCAGTCCTGAATCGCCGCGCGAAATTCAGCGTGGCTGGTCAAGCTTGCTCCGGTGATGACTCCCGCGCCATGGAAAAAGACATCAAGCGGCCGTTTCGCGGTCAATGTTGAATCGAGTTGTTTTAACGAGCCAGCCGCTGCATTACGGGGATTGGCGAAGACCGCTTGCCCCCCTTCCTCGCGTTCGCGGTTCATCCGCTGGAAGGCTGCGCGCGAAAGAAAAACCTCGCCCCGGACTTCAAGCCGCTGCGGCACCGGGCGGGCTCCGGCGCGCAAGAGCAGCGGGATCGATCGAATGGTTTTCAGATTGAGCGTGATATCTTCCCCATTGATGCCATCGCCGCGAGTGGAACCAGCAGTTAACCGGCCCTCGGCGTAGACTAGCTCCACCGCCACGCCGTCGATTTTGGGCTCCACCAAGTATTCGATGGGTTCGGTGGCCCTTAGAAATCTCACTATCCGGTCTTCGAACTCTGCCAAATCTTTTTGATCGTTGGCATTGCTGAGAGACAGCATCGGCAGCGTGTGCCGCACGGTCCTGAATTTGTCCAGAGGAGGAGCGCCGATTTTTCGGGTCGGTGAATCCGGTGAAGCAAATTGCGGGTGAGCTGCTTCGAGCTCGATCAGACGTTGGAATAGCCGGTCGTATTCGGCGTCACTGATCAACGGATCATCGAGCACATGGTATTGATGATTGTGTTTCTCGAGCTGCTGTCGCAACACGATGATCTCGTTTTCGGCCGCAATTTCAAGATTCTTTGCCATAGGACCAACTAGTGAAACTTTACTCGCCCAACCAAAACGAATTAGCATAATTGTCACGCTGACTGAAGCTCGCGCGAGCTTACTTCATTGACCGGCTCTGGTGAGTATGTTAACCACCTTGATAATGAGAACACGGTTTTACGGAAGCGCTATCTGGCTTTTGATATTGTCCGGTTGCGCCTCTTCCGGTGCCGTGCTCAAAGCTCCCGCCAACGGGCTGTTCGGATCCCCTGAAGCCCCTTTCCTGCAGCAGCAACGAGTCGAGGTCCCGGCTGAGGCCAGAGGTCTTTCGCATTTTATGAAAGGCCACCTGCTGCTTGGCGAGGGCAGATTCGATGAAGCGCTCGAAGAATTCGAGAGCGCTTCGCAAGCCAATCCGCAAGATGCGTTCCTGCGCTTTCGACTGGCCACGCTTTACGTCAGGAAAGGCGATCTTAAACGAGCGCTGGTGGAAGCTGAGGCGGCAAAGAGAATGGATCCGAACAGTGTCGAAAACCGTTTGCTGCTGGCAGGCCTCTATTCATCTCTGGGAGAGAATCAGAAGGGCATCGCCGAATATCAGGAAGTTCTCAAACTCGATCCCAAAAACCAGGAGGCTCTGCTCTACCTCGGCGCGCTCTACTTACAAAACGACGACAACTCTCGCGCCACTGAAATGCTCGATACGCTGCTGAAGCTCGACAACGACTCGGTGCTCGGGCACTACTATCTCGGGCGTGTGCGCGCCAAGAGCAAGCTCTATTCAGCGGCCGAGCAGAGCTATCGCAGAGCCTTGGAGTTGAATCCCAAGTCTGAAGCGGTGCTTATGGATCTGGCGCTGGTCTATGAACTGCAAAGCAAGAGTGAAGATGCCATTCAGACTTACCAAAGATTGCTCGGGCTGAACGCGCAGAATGTCTGGGCGCGAAAACGGCTTGGCGAACTGTACGTCGGCCAAAACAAACTCGATGATGCTCTGGCGCAATTTGAAAATTTGAAAAGCAGCGAAGCGGATCCGCGCGAAACACGGATCAAAATCGGTCTCATCTTCTATGAAAAGGGCGACTTCGAACGGGCCGCGACCGAGTTCAATCTGGTCCTGGCCGGCGATCCCGAGAACGATCGGGCGCGGTATTATCTCGGCGCCACCTACGTCGAGTTAAAGTCGGATGAAAAGGCTCTCGGCGAATTTGCCAAGATTCCCGAGAAGAGCGACCTGTACTTAGACAGTCGTTTGCAGATGGCTTATCTCTATGAACGCACGGACCAGTTACAAAAAGCCATCGATTCGGTTCAATCGGTGCTCCGCAAAAAAAATGACCGCAAGGAAGTCTACGCGTTTCTTTCAACCTTGTACCGCAAAGCCAAGGAATTCCCCAAAGCCATCGAGGCAATGGAGCGCGTCATCGTCCTGGACCCGAAGAGTGATCAGGCCTATTTTCAGTTGGGAGCGCTGCACGACGAGGCCAAGAACAAAGAGGAAAGCGTCGTCAACATGAAACGGGCCATCGAGCTCAATCCCAAGAACGCCGCGGCGCTAAACTATCTTGGCTACACCTGGGCCGAGATGGGCGTGCGCCTAGATGAGGCGGAACAGTTGATCCAGCGCGCATTGCAGCTTGAGCCTAACGACGGGTTTTATATCGACAGCCTCGGCTGGGTATACTTTCAGAAAGGCGACTACGCCAGGGCCGTCGAACAGTTAGAACGCGCGGTGGCGATCACGGTTGACGATCCGACCATCATCGAGCATCTCGGCGATGCTTACCTAAAGTTTGGAAATTTCGATCTTGCCTTGTCGCGCTATCGCGAGGCGATTCAGAAATCCAAAGAAGATGATCAAGTCAAACGAATCCGTGATAAGATCGAGCACTTGGAGAAAAAAATTTGAGGGCGGCTCTGCGGCGCGAATTATCCGTTCGCGTGCAGAATTTCGTTTTCTTGTTCGCGGCCGCCGTTTTCACGATTAACGGCTGTGCCACCGTTAAACCGCCGCCGGCGAAGCCAGAGCTTCCGGCCAAACAGTGGCAAACCGGCGAGCTGATCCACTCGCTAGGCGAGCGGCAAAAGCAATTCCGTTCGTTGCGTGCTTTGGCGCGCCTTGATTATGCCGGGCCGGACGGTAAGGGCAATGTGCAAGAAGCAGTGTTGGTTCAGCGGCCGGACCGGCTACGGCTGGAAACCCTGACCTTCCTCGGCGCTGTTTTGATCGTTACCGTCAATGACCGGGAGATCATCGGCTATCACCCGCGCGAGGGCATTTTTGTGCGCGGTCCGCGAAACAAGGAAAATCTTTTTCGCTATACGCAAATTCCTCTGGAACTAGATGAAATGACCGCGTTACTGTTGGGCTTGCCGCCGGTTGACACAGGCGCGCCGGTGCGTCAGGAGGGTCCGGCTCTGGTGTTTTCGCCAAACGGACTCAAGCAGGATGCGGTCGCATTCGAGGCGCAAGCCCCCCTGCCGACCAAATGGGAACGCTTTAACGACGCCGGCGCCGTGGAGTTAAGCGCGCAGTTCATGGACTACGTTTTGACGCCGGCTGGCCCATTTCCATCGAGGATCCAAATCGAAGCAGAGCTGCAGAAGAGAAAGCTCGATATCCGCTATCAACAGCCCGAGGTCAATGCGTCTCTCGCGCCGGAAATCTTTACACAAGAAAAGCCGGCTCACGCTGAGGAACTGCGGCTGGAGACACTAGGCCATTAGGGATGTTTGTCGCGCGTGGTGTTGGAGTCCTGTTACTTTGTTTGCTGCTGGCAGGATGTCGTGACCAGGCCGAGATCACCGTCGGTGACTCGCAAAACATCGTTGATGACAAAAACGCCGGCGCGCCGACAACGGGTGACTGGCTGATCATCCACGCCCTCAGCGACCCTGAACAGCTCAATCCGCTCACCAGCAATGACGCCGGTTCCAGCGAAATCAACGGTTATATCTTCGAGAGTCTCTTAAGCCGCGACCCGCGTACTCTGGAGTTGAAGCCGATCATCGCAGAAGCGAGACCAGAGATTTCGCAGGATAAACTTAGCTACACTTTCAAAATTCGAAAGAATGCGCGGTTTCAAGACGGGCGTCCGGTTACCGGTGAAGATGTCCTATTTAGCGTCAAAGCGATCAAGTGCCCGTTGGTCAACGCGCCCTTTCTAAGGGTCTATTTCAATTCCGTCGTCGATGCGCAGCTTCTCGATCCTTACACGATCCGATTTTTCATCAGAGAACCCTATTTTCTAAATGAGAGTGTGCTGGGCGGGGTGATTGTGATGCCGCGTCATTACTACGACCGAGAGAATCTTTTGCGCTCGATCACGGTCCGGCAGCTCGCGCAAGATCCGACGAAGCTGCCCGCTGAGGTAAAGAAATTTGCCGACGTGTTTAATCGTAATTACAACCGTAATCCGCTCGGTTCCGGACCGTATAAGTTCAGTCACTGGAAGACCGGCAGCGAAACCGAACTGACGCGCGACACCGATTATTGGGGCAACGGTCAAGAAGGAATCGACCAGCCGCACGTCGATAAACTCAAATTTCGCGTGGTCAACAACATGGACGCGGCGCTCACGCGTCTCAAGAGCGGCAGTTTGGATTATATGGAGAGTTTGCAGCCGGTGCAGGTGGTGCGCGGGACGAGCAGCGAACGATTTAAGCGAGAATTCAAAAAATACGAATATTACGCGCCTACCTACACCTATATCGGATGGAATAACGATCATCCGATATTTGGCGACAAACGAGTGCGCCAGGCAATGACGTATCTCACCAATCGCAAGCAAATCGTCGATACCGTGCTCTTCGGATTGGGCGAGGTGGTTGATAGCCCGATTTATTTTTTTCGGCCGGAATATGACAAAACTCTAGTGAGTTATCCCTTCGATCCCGCCAAGGCGCTCGCCTTGCTCAA
>DASUVS010000209.1:0-20647 GCA_036378835.1 Binatia bacterium
ATGAGATGAGTTGGCCGGATATTAGGTCATTGATTCCGCACAGCGGCGCGATGGTGCTACTCGATCGGGTCATTGCGATCGATGAAGAGACTCTGTGCGCGGAGGTGCTTATCGGGCCTGATAGTTTGTTCGGTTCGGCGGAAGGTGTCGGCGCATGGGTGGGTCTCGAATACATGGCACAAACCATCGCTGCTTTCGCCGGATATACCGCATCCTTGCGCGGCGAAGCCGTCAAACCAGGATTTTTACTCGGAGCGAGACGCTATGAGTGTACCCTCCCGGTATTCAGTGTGGGCAGCTTACTGAAAGTCCATGTCCGCCGCGTGTTGCAGAGCGAAAACGGTTTAGGATCGTTTCAGTGCCGTATCGAGCATGGCGAAGAGGAAGTGGCTACTGCCATGCTGACGGTTTTCCAACCTGCCGATGCCCGAGATTTTGTCAAAGGGGACTCGAATGAATAAGACCGTCCTGGTAACCGGCTCGAGCCGCGGCATTGGCAGAGCCATCGCGTATCGGCTCGCGCAGGACGGTTACGACATCGTGGCGCATTGCCGCGTGCGCCGCCAAGAGGCCGATGAATTAGGCCGATCCATTGTTGCACTAGGCCGGCAAGCGCGCGTGTTGCAGTTCGATATTGGCGATCGCGCCGCCGCCGCGGCAACACTGGAAGCCGACGTTGAGCGGCATGGCTGTTACTACGGCATAGTATGTAACGCCGGAGTTGCCCGTGACAGCGTTTTTCCTGGCATGTCAGGCGAGGATTGGGACGTTGTTCTCAGAACAAATCTAGACGGCTTTTATAATGTGCTCAATCCCTTGATCATGCCGTTGGTGCGGCGACGAGCGCCGGGGCGGATTGTCACTCTGGCGTCGGTGTCTGGGTTGATCGGCAATCGCGGTCAAGTCAATTACAGCGCAGCGAAGGCGGGCATCATTGGCGCGACCAAAGCATTGGCGCTGGAGCTGGCAACGCGCGAGATCACCGTAAATTGCGTCGCTCCCGGGCTGATTGAGACAGAAATGACTGGCCAAGCGCCTGTAGATGAAATACTCAAACTGATTCCTGCAGGTCGAACCGGTACTCCCGACGAGGTCGCGGCAGCAGTGAGTTTCCTGCTTAGCGATGGCGCGGCGTACATCACTCGCCAAGTCATGTCGGTCAATGGCGGGCTCATATGAGGCGTCGGGTGGTGGTCACCGGCATGGCGGGCATCAGCCCCATCGGCAACCACTGGACGGCTATTCGGGCGCGCTTGGAGAGCTACCGCAATGCCGTCATGCGCATGCCGGAGTGGTCCGACTATGATGGGCTGAATACTTTGCTAGGCGCGCCGGCGGCACCGTTTGAGCTGTCTGAACGTTACACCAGCAAGGCAACCCGCAGCATGGGGAGAGTAGCGCTTATGGCAACCCGCGCCAGCGAACTAGCTTTACTCGATGCCGGGCTGCTCGATGACCCGCTTTTGAAAAGCGGTCACTTGGGCATCGCCTATGGCTCTTCGGCCGGCACGCCCAAAGCTATTTGCGATTTCGGCAAGATGATCGATGAAAAAAGTACCAAGGGCATCAATGCGACGACTTACATAAAAATGATGGGGCATACCGCGCCGGTAAATCTCGGGGTTTTTTTGGGCATTACGGGCCGGATTGTCACAACCTCCAGCGCTTGTACCTCGGGTAGCCAAGGGATCGGGTACGCATATGAAACCATTCGCAGCGGGCGCCAGCGAGCGATGATTGCCGGCGGCGCCGAAGAACTGTGCGTCACCGAGGTAGCAGTTTTCGATACTCTATTTGCCACCAGCGCGCGCAACGACGCCGCCCACTCGACACCTCGTCCTTTCGATGCAGAGCGCGATGGCCTTGTCCTGGGCGAAGGCGCTGGCAGCTTGGTTTTGGAAAATCTCGAACATGCCCGCGCCCGCGGCGCTAAAATCTTTGCCGAAGTCGTCGGCTTCGGCACCAACAGCGATGGCAGTCACATCACCCAGCCAAATGCGCGCACCATGCAAATTGCGATGGAGTTGTCGCTTGCCGATGCCGACCTTTCACCGTCGGCTATCGGTTACATCAACGCTCACGGAACCGCCACCCAGCAGGGCGATGTCGCGGAGTCGCAAGCTACACGGCAGGTCTTCGGCGGCAACGTGCCGATCAGTTCTCTCAAAAGCTATATGGGACACACCCTTGGCGCTTGCGGCGCTTTGGAATCGTGGATCAGCATCGAGATGATGCGCGCAGCGTGGTTTGCCCCGACAATTAATCTTGCCCAGATCGATCCGCACTGCGCCGATCTCGACTATATCGTCGGCGCCGGGCGGCAGCTCGAATGCGAATACGTCATGTCCAACAACTTCGCCTTCGGCGGCATCAATACTTCATTAATCTTCAAAAGGTACGATTAAGCGAAAGTGGCTCTCACGGTGCGTCACAGCAGAAGCTGGACTCAAACCTAGATAAATCGATCAAAGTCGAAGGAGAACCGAATGGCAAATGTGGTATCGATGGCAATTTTGACGCTGTGCCTGGCAATTGGTTTGCCCGCGCATGCCCGGGACACGAGACATGTCCTGTCGATTGCGGTTGCGATGGAGACCAAAGATGCGCTGGACAAGCTTGACGGATCGGTTAGATTTTATTTCGGGGATCAATCGGCGCCGCAGGTCCTAGCGATGCTAGGCAGCGATGTCTCGAATCGCAAGACGAACGCCTTCGGGAAATCCGACGAGAAAGCCTGCAACTGGGCATTCCTGTCGGCAATGTTAGCTCTTGAAAAGCGCGCGCATCAGATGGGCGCAAACGCCGTTATCAACATCGTCAGTTATTACAACAAAAAAGTGATGTCGAGCGCGACCGAGTTTGAATGCCATGCGGGCGGGATCATGGCTGGCGTGGCGTTGAAAGGTGATTTCGTAAAAATAACCGATGGATGAGCGCAACAGCCGCGCTGCAACTGTCTGGTTGCTCGACATTAGACGGGTGCCTGAGTGCGTTGTCAATTATTTCGTGCAACGACTCGCGGCCTCTGAGTTCCACCGATACGCCAAGTTTATGCGGAGCCAGCGAAAGCGGCAGTTCCTGCTTGCGCGGATGCTTCTTCGTCTAGCGGCGTCCAAGATGATGAACGTGCCGGTTGATAAAATCACGGTCATAGACCGGGTGGGATCTGCTCCAGAGCTTTTGGTTCTCGATGGACAGGTCTCACCGCCAAATTTCAGCATCTCTCACAGTCGGAATTGGGTCGGCTGCGCGCTCAGCACCGAGGTGATGCTGGGCTTCGATATAGAACTCAACGATCCGGCTCGAGATATCATCGCTCTTGGCGACGCGGCATTTCAACGCAATGAGCAGCGGTGGCTGACGCAGCAACCAGACAACTCTCGGATTGCGGCGTTTTATGAGCTGTGGAGCACCCGGGAAGCTTTGTACAAGCTGATGTCTAACCTGGGACGGGAGATGCCGTCCTCATCCTTGAACAGCGCGGAGAAGCACGATACTTCACGAGGCTGGCATCGCCGTGCCTTCATGCATCGAGGGCTCACGGCCGTGGTTTGTAGCGATAAGTCGATATCGAAGTTAGAGAAGGTCGATCTTGCCGGGCTCACCCCGGCAGACTTGCTGGGCCGCGCCTAACCTTTGTTGCGAATCGCGACGATTAGTCGGCGCGGACGTTCCATAAGAAAATGGTGTGGTAGTGAACGTAGCCGCCGGCTTTCTTCTCAGGTTCGGATAATTTTTCCGTCTTATCAGGTTTCCAACCTTCAATGCCGAAGTCGTGAGCGACAATACGGGATCCCGGTTTAAGGAATTTCCGGAAATTGGGCTTCATAGCTTCATTGAACCAGGGAAGCATGTAAAGCGTTACGACTGTTGCCGGTGAGAGGTCGGTTGTCAAAGCATCTTCTGCGCGAAACTCGACCAGGTGACCGACGCCTTCCGTCTCGGCGGATTTGCGCGCTTTATCGAGGAGCGTCTGGTCCATCTCGATGCCGACCGCCCGCGCTCCGTACCTCTTGGCCGCGCGAATTACGACTCGTCCATCACCGCTCCCAAGGTCATACAGCACATCATTTTCCCGGACTTTTGCCATTTCGAGCATTTTGTCGACGACTTCGACGGGTGTCGGGACAAAAGGGATTTCTTCTTGAAATTCTGCAGTCGCATCAATGAGGCCGAAGGCGAGTAGCCCAACGCAGATAATCAGCGAGGATAATTTTTCTTTCATCGCGAGCCTATACTCAGTCATTCAGCATTGCCGGTGATCCCTGGCGCGGCAGGTCTTCTTGGCACGGTTCGTCGGTATAGTTGAAATCCGTGTACGGCTATCTTTGGTTCGCATCTCAGGACGGGGCTTGTCATCAGTGGCCCGGAACTATTCAACCGATTAACGACGAAATATCAAGCATATCTGAGCCCTTCCCTTTGGGGCCCCGAAGGATCCCGGAGCTACAGCGGCCGCAAAGCCGCGTTTGTCTTCAAACCTAAGGCGCTGCTGCTTGATCACTCGCGATTAGATCTTGTCCCTGCGCGCAGGCACAAGCGAGTTTGTGAAGTAACCCAAAACTGGTTTATATAAAAAGATGCAGAACACTACAGGTCCCGCAGCGCGCCCGCCGCTATCGTTGCCCTTTTATTATGGCTGGTTCGTCTTGTCGATTGTCTTTTTGACAACATTGACTAGTGCTGGAGTTCGTTCCTCGCCGTCGGTCCTGATTCACCCTTTAGAAGCTGAGTTTGGCTGGAGCCGAGCCCTAATCGCCTCGGCCGTCAGTATGAATCTGTTGTTGTTTGGCATTGCCGCGCCGATCAGCGGTTGGCTCATTGATAAATACGGGCCGCGCAAAGTCATGATCGGCAGCCTGACGTTGTTGATTTTTGGCGTAAGCGGCACCATGGCAATGGATCAGTTCTGGCAATTTTTTCTGGTTTGGGGAGTGGTCGTGGGACTTGGCGCCGGCGGGGTAGGTTCGGTTCTGACCGCGACCGTGGGGAACCGCTGGTTCGTCGCGAAACGAGGACTCGCATTGGGCATTCTCGGCAGCGCCAGCTCCACGGGACAAATAATTTTCCTGCCGTTGTTCATGGCCGCCATCACCTATGCCGGCTGGCGCATGGGCTCGATGGCATTGATCATTGTCGCGATTATCCTGGTGCCGCTAATTTACTTTTTCATGCGCGACGACCCGTCCGAAGTCGGACTGGAACCTTACGGGGCGGGAGACCCGGCGGCTACCAGCTCAGGCGGCATGGCTTCGCTACGGGGTATGCGATCTGGCAACGCAACCATTACGGCGCGCGAAGTGATTTCCCATCCAACCTTTTGGCTGCTGGCGAGTAGCTTCTTTGTCTGTGGCGGCACCGCCAACGGTCTGATCGGCACTCATTTGATTCCACACGAGATCGACCGGGGTATTCCACAGATCACCGCCGCGTCTTTACTTGGCGTTATGGGCGCGCTCAACATGGTGGGCACGATTTTTTCCGGTTGGATGATCGACCGTGTCCAGCCGCAGCGATGGCTGGCGTTGGTCTATGCACTTCGCGGACTCTCGCTGCTCATGCTGCCCTTTGTTCAGAATATCTCGGGATTTTTTCTGTTCGCGGTAATTTACGGCCTGGATTGGTTCGCTACGGTGCCCCCATCGATGGCGATCACTGCAGACACGTTCGGCAAGCAAAACGTCGGTAAGGTTTATGGCTGGATTTTTATGTCGCATCAGATCGGCGCGGCGATTATGGCGTCGAGCGCGGGAGCCCTTCGCACCTGGTTGGGCGACTATCATTATGCATTTCTTTCAGGCGGGGTTATTGCGCTGGTCGCGGCGGGACTGGCATTACAGATAAAAACCAAGCCGAGAGCCGTTCCGCCGGTTACAGTGCACGTGCAGCCTGCAGGAGCCTGAGCAGAGGTGAACGGCCGAAGGCCCAGTGTCGCCTTCAGTCGGATTCGCTAAAGTTCGACACGCGCCAGTGGTTGCCGTCTCGGCGCGCAGCTATCAACCACTTGCGGGTAAAAGATGTGCCGTCGTCGGATTGAATCGTCCCTTCGTAAAGAAAAGAAGCCCGCCGATCTCCTTCCTTTTTCTCCAGTAAACGGTAGTTGACTCGAGGCTTCTGAGTCGAGGCATCGATTGTCTGCCCGGTGGTCAGCCTGATCTCCTCGTTAACTTTGTCCAAAGCAATACTGACGGTGTAATCTTTGGCCTTCTGCAAATCGAAACTGACGTAGTGATGATCGACGAATGCTTCGGTTACGCCCTGTGCAGTACCGAGATCGCGACCGCAGCTACTGGCCAACAGAGCGATCAGAGCAAACAGATAGAAAGATGTGGAGATGTTTTTCATTTGGCGCGTCAACCAACGTGTGCCGTAAGCCAATCGACGGCTTCGGTAAAAGCTTGATGCATGGTCACCGGATTGGACAGGCGATGGTCCGTTCCTTTCAATATCAACAATTTTTTCTTACCCGAAATGCACGCGTTTAACTCATGCGCTTCTTCGACCGGCACCACCTCGTCGGTGTCGCCATGGATAATCAGCAGCGGACAAGCGATCTTGCGCGCGGATTCGACCACGTTGATCTTTTCTAAATCCTCGAGCAACGCCAGATTAAGCCGTTGCCCATTGTAGAAGGTAAAGCCGCGGTCGCGCCATTGTTGCAGCCCTTTGGGGCTGAGGATCCGCCGCGGAAAAGCTTCTGGATGGACGGGCGCGGCAATCGTAACCAGAGCCGCAATATCCGGATCTTGGGCAGCAAACAGCAAAGCCACCGTCCCGCCCATGCTGGAGCCGAGAATTCCGATTCCGCCTGAAAAACGATCGCGGATGAACGAACATGCCGCGGCCAAGTCCTCGACTTCGCCGCTGTAAGTGATGTCTTCAAACTTCTCGCTGGATTGGCCGACATATGCGAAATCAAATCGCAGCGTGAGAAATCCTAGCGTAGCTAAACCCCGGCCGAGGGAAACGAGCTTTTCACTGTCTTTGCTGGAGTCCATGCCGTGGCAGAGGATGATGGCTCCCCGCGGCGATTCGCCGGCTGGATGGTGCAGTATGCCGACGATAGTCTTACCGTCGCTCGTACTAAAAGATATTTCTTCTTGCAACATTGGCTCGGCGCCGGTTAGCAGGACTCTAGCTCAGATTTAGCTAAGTTTGAAGTCGGTGAGGCCGGCATTGCTTCTGTCATGGCAGAAACCTTGAAGTCGTTGATTTCGTTTGCTGAGGGGGCATGTTATCCTGTGAAAGTTCGGCAACCCGCAAAGTGAACGACCTTATTAAGAGATACACCGATTATCTCCGCGATGAGCGCAACCTCTCGGCGCACACACTGAGAAACTATTTAAGCGATCTAAATCAGTTCGAACAGTTTCTTCGCGATAGCGGCTTGTGTCTCGATAAAAACGGCAACATGGACGAGCAAAGACTGGACATCCATGTGGCGCGCGCTTATCTCGCTTCAATCAATAAGGATCGAAAAAAGACTTCTGTCGGGCGCAAGCTGGCCGCGCTGAAAGGATTTTTTAAATATTTGGCGGCCACGGGGGTGATCGCGACAAACCCGCTATCACTGATTCAAACGCCCAAGCAGGAAAAGCCGCTGCCATCTTTTCTCTCAGTGGATGATGTGTTTCAGCTGCTCGGCGGTATTGTCATCAAAGGATCCTTAGATGTGCGCGACCGAGCCATGCTCGAAGTGTTTTATTCGACGGGAATACGGGTGAGTGAATTGGTGGGGCTTAACTGGGGTGATGTTGATTTCCAGCTGGGGATCATCCGAGTGGTCGGAAAAGGCTCCAAAGAGCGCATCGTGCCGATTGGCGCGATAGCAATGCAAGCGCTACAAGACTATAGTTTAGAGCATGGAAAGAACTGGAATTTACCCTGCAACGGCGAAAATCCGGTCTTTCTTAACCGACATGGCAAAAGGATAACGACACGAAGCGTAGAACGCAGCGTAAAAAAGCATTTGAAGGCTTGCGGAATTGCTGTGCCTATCGGTCCACATGGTTTACGGCACACGTTTGCGACTCACCTTCTAAATAGCGGCGCCGATCTTCGAGTGATACAGGAAATGCTTGGGCATGCGAGTCTTTCCACGACTCAACACTATACGCACCTGAACCTGGGTCAGTTAACGGCGGTATACGACAAAGCTCATCCACGGGCCTGAAAGCAGGGCTTAAGCGATACGCGCGAGGCACCGCGAGATTATCTTCGAGTCGTGGATCATTGAAATTTGAATGATGAATGGTGAGTTGAGCGATGTTTGAAGGAACGACAATATTAGCGATTCGACACCAGGGAAAAGTGGTGGTCGTCGGCGACGGGCAGGTGAGTCTCGGTCAAACCGTGATGAAGCACAGCGCCCGCAAGGTCCGCAAGCTTCATCACGACAAAGTCATCGCCGGTTTTGCCGGCGCCACTGCCGACGCATTTACGTTGTTCGAGAAGTTTGAAGCCAAGCTGGAACAGTTCAACGGCAATCTTAAGCGCGCGGCAGTGGAGCTGGCCAAGGACTGGCGCACAGACCGAATCTTGCGTCGGCTTGAGGCGCTACTGATCATCGCCGACATCAATGATCTGTTGGTAATTTCCGGAGCCGGCGATGTGGTAGAACCCGACGATGGCGTCATTGCCATCGGATCGGGAGGAAATTTTGCATTGGCAGCAGCTCGGGTGTTGGTGAAGCACACTCAGCTTGATGCGCGCACGATTGCTGAAGAGTCGATGCGCGTGGCCGCCAGTCTCTGCGTCTATACTAACGAGCAACTTACCTTTGAAGAGTTATCGTAGCATGTCCCGCTTCGCACCGAGTCGGGACGGCGATTGACGCAAGAAACCGTACATTTCTGCAACAAAAGAGTATTTGCTTTTGTCTTTGAAGTTGCTAGGAGTTAGCTATTCTAATGAAGCATGAACCCATTATATCTTTGCCCGATTCGTCTGACTCTCCCCCGGCTCCGGTGATGACACCCCGGGAAATCGTTTCTGAGCTCGATCGCTACATTGTTGGACAAAAAGATGCCAAACGCGCGGTGGCGATTGCACTGCGCAATCGTTGGCGGCGCCAGCAGGTTTCAGAAGATCTGCGCGAAGAGATCGTACCTAAGAATATCATCATGATCGGCCCCACGGGTGTCGGTAAGACCGAAATCTCACGCCGTCTTGCCAAGCTCGCTCAGGCGCCATTCATCAAAGTCGAAGCTTCCAAATTCACTGAAGTCGGCTATGTTGGCCGCGATGTCGAATCGATCATCCGCGATCTCACCGATCTTGCGGTTAACATGGTGAAAGAAGAAGAGAAGCAGAAGGTCGAAATTAAAGCCCATGAGGTTGCCGAAGAGCGCGTTTTGGATTTGCTACTGCCCGGGGCGGGCGGGGGCACGGATGGTGAGGTAATCGATAGCGCCCGAGTGCAGGGCACACGCGAGAAGCTGAAGAAGATGCTTCGTGAAGGCAAGATGGATGAGCGCTTCGTCGACATTGAAGTCACCCAGTCGGCGATGCCGATGATTGAAGTGTTGACGCCTCAAGGCATGGAAGGCATGGAATTCAACCTGAAAGAAATGTTTTCCAACTTGATGCCGAAAAAAACCAAGAAGAAAACCGTCAAGATCCCTGAAGCCTTGGAAATCCTTACTCAGGAAGAAGCCGGAAAATTGGTCGATATGGACAAGGTGAGCGGCGAAGCCGTGCGCCGGGTGGAGCAGTCCGGGATTGTCTTCCTCGATGAAATCGATAAGATTGCCGGTCGCGAAGCCGGCCAGGGTCCGGACGTTTCCCGCCAAGGCGTGCAACGTGATTTGCTGCCGATCGTTGAAGGTTCGACAGTTAATACCAAATATGGCATGGTCAAGACCGATCACATTTTGTTCGTTGCTTCAGGAGCGTTTCATACCGCAAAGCCTTCTGATTTGATCCCCGAATTTCAAGGTCGCTTTCCCATTCGTGTGGAGCTTAGTTCCTTGGGTAAGGACGACTTCGTACGGATCCTCACCGAACCCAAAAACGCGCTGATCAAGCAATACGAAGCCCTGCTCGAAACAGAGGGAGTTCACTTAAGGTTCGGCGCCGCGGCGATCGAAGAAATTGCCAGGATCGCTTCCGACGTGAACGACCGAATGGAAAATATCGGCGCCCGCCGCCTCCACACCATTCTCGAACGTTTGCTCGACGATGTCTCTTTCGCCGCGCCCGAAATGCACGGCAAGGAAGTTGCCATCGACGCCGAATATGTGCGCGAACGACTCACGCCAATCTTGAAGAACGAAGATCTATCGCGCTATATCCTCTGATCCAAGGCAGGCGCATGGACGATTTCATCGGCAAGGCAGAGGTGTTGATGGAGGCGCTGCCGTACATTCAGCGCTTCTACGGCAAAACGTTTGTCGTTAAATACGGTGGCCACGCGATGGAAAATGAGGAGCTGAAACACAGCTTCGCGCAAGACATCGTCCTGCTGAAGTACGTTGGCATCAATCCCGTGGTAGTGCACGGCGGCGGCCCCCAAATCGATACGGTGCTCGATAAAATGGGGATTACCAGCCGCTATGTGCGCGGCATGCGTGTCACGGATCAAGCAACTTTGGATATTGTCGAAATGGTTCTGGTTGGCAAGGTGAATAAAGAAATCGTCAACCTTATCAATCGGCATGGCGGCATGGCCGTGGGTTTGAGCGGCAAAGACGGCGGTTTGATTCTGGCGCGCAAGATGAATGTTACCGTCCCCTCGGCCAACGGGGCGCCGCCGGAACTCATCGATATCGGCATGGTGGGCGAGATCATCGGCATCAATCCTTTAGTGATCGAGTCGTTGGATCAGAACAAGTTTATTCCGGTCATCGCCCCTGTCGGCGTCGGGCAGGAGGGCGAGACCTACAATATCAACGCCGATCTGGTGGCCGGTGAAGTTGCCGAAGCCCTTCATGCCGAAAAGCTCATTATGATGACCGATGTCGAAGGAGTGAAAGACAAACGGGGGAGCTTACTGAGCACGCTCAAGGAGAATCAAGCGCGCAAGATGATTCAGGACGGGGTGGTCGGCTCCGGAATGATCCCTAAGGTCGAATGTTGCGTCAATGCGCTCAAGGGCGGAGTCGGTAAGACCCATATCGTTGATGGTCGGGTAAAACACGCGGTACTCCTGGAAATCTTCACCAAAGAGGGGATAGGGACTGAGGTGGTGCGTAAATAAATGAACAACTTGGAGATTGCTGCGCTAACTGACAAATATGTTGCTCGCACCTACGCCCGGATTCCGATCGCCTTGGTTAGAGGCAAAGGGACGAAAGTCTGGGATGCCGACGGTAAAGAGTACCTCGATTTCCTGGCCGGAATCGCTGTCAACAATTTGGGTCACTGTCATCCGGCTGTCGTCCGCGCGATCCGGGAGCAATCGAAAAAACTGCTGCACGTTTCGAATCTCTATCACATCCTGCCGCAGTCGGAGTTGGCGCGCGAGTTGTGCCACCATTCGTTCGCCGATCGGGCTTTTTTTTGCAACAGCGGCGCCGAGGCAAACGAGGCGGCGATCAAGCTGGTGCGCCGCTACGGCCTGGAGAAGCTCGGCGGCAGGCACGAGATTCTTTCTACACACAACTCTTTCCACGGCCGCACACTCGCAACCCTGACCGCCACCGGGCAGGAGAAAATTCGCGCAGGTTACGATCCTTTGCCCAGCGGGTTTCGCCAAGTGCCCTACAACGATTTGGCTGCCATGGAAGAAGCCATCGATGAGAAGAAAACCGCCGCTATCTTAGTCGAGCCGATTCAGGCTGAAGGCGGCGTCAACGTGCCAGATGACGCGTACATGCGAGGGCTCCGTGAGCTCTGCGACCAGCGCGGCATCTTGCTCGTCTTCGATGAGGTTCAAACCGGCATGGGGCGCACCGGCACGCTGTTCGGCTACGAGCATTTCGCAATCCAACCGGACATAATGACGTTGGCCAAGGCCCTCGGGGGAGGCTTGCCGCTGGGCGCGATGTTGGCACGCGAAGAGATCGCCGCCAGTTTCGGACCGGGTAGCCATGCATCGACATTTGGCGGCAATCCGGTGGCATGCAGCGCCGGCTTGATGGTGATGCAAACTCTATTGGCCAGCGCGCTAGATAACTGCCGGCAAATGGGAAATTATTTTTTTCGGGGCCTGGAAGCTTTGCAAAAGCGCTTTTCATTCATACGGGAAGTACGCGGCAAAGGGCTGATGATCGGCATGGAGCTGGAGATGGAAGGCAGCAAAATCGCCGACAGCTGCATGCAAGAGGGATTGCTCCTTAACTGCACCGCCTACAAAGTCCTCCGTTTCGTTCCACCGCTGACGATCAAGAAAAAAGAGATTGACCGCGGCCTCGACATTCTCGAAAAGGTTCTGGCCCGCCAATAACCGTTGGGCGGTCATCTTGTCATGAATAAACGAGATTTGTTGAATTTCGCTGATTGGAGCCGGGATGAGCTCGAATCGATTCTGAGACTGGCTCGCGATCTAAAACAAAAGCAGAAACAAGGCGTCATGCATCACCTGCTCGAGGGCAAAGGCCTGGGCATGCTGTTTGAGAAACCCAGTTTGAGAACGCGCGTGACTTTTGAGGCCGGGATGGTTCAGCTCGGCGGCCATGCCGTATTTCTCTCGCCCACGGAAGTACAGATGGGCGTGCGCGAAACTCCAGAGGATTGCGCGCGCAGCTTGAGCCGCTGGGTCGATATGATTGTCGTGCGCACATTCGCCCAGGCGACTCTGGAAGAAATGGCTCGCGCTGCCTCGGTGCCGGTGATTAACGCATTGACCGACCTTTATCATCCTTGCCAGGTTCTTGCCGACTGCCTGACATTGTTAGAACACAAGGGCAAGCTACAAGGATTAAAGGTTGCGTTCGTTGGCGACGGTAACAATATGGTGCATTCCTGGATGGAGGCTGCCGAGAAGATCCCATTTTCGTTCGCATTGGCATGTCCCAAGGGCTACGAACCCGACAGAGACATCGCGGCTCGGGTAAAAAGAAACGGCGCGCGGGTGACCGTAACCCATTCGATCAGAGATGCTTTAAACGGAGCCGATGCGATCTACACCGATGTCTGGACCAGCATGGGACAGGAGTGGGACGTCGCCACTCGTCTCAAAGCTTTCCACGAATATCAGGTAAACCATCGAGTCCTGGCGATGGCCAAGAAAGATGCTGTGGTGATGCATTGTTTACCGGCCCATCGGGGCCAGGAAATCACCGACGAGGTTTTAGAGAGCCCGCAGTGCATTGCCTTCGATCAGGCTGAAAACAGACTGCATGCGCAAAAAGCCGTCATGGTCTGGTTGCTCAAGGGCGCGCGATCTTCAACGGTTCCAAAGTCCAAAGGTTCAAGTAAAAAAGCAAATCAATCTACGGGAAGCAGAGGTTCCAACAAGAAAAGATGAACGTCAAGAAGGTGGTGCTGGCTTACTCGGGAGGATTGGACACATCGGTTATTCTGCGTTGGATTAAAGAAGAATATGGCTGCGAAGTCATCGCTTTCTGCGCCGACCTTGGACAGGGTGAAGACCTGCAGGCGATCAAACGCAAGGCGATCGACACCGGCGCAAGCAAAGCGGTGATCGGCGACCTGCGGGAAGAGTTCGTCAAAAATTATGTCTTCCCGATGCTGCGTGGCAACGCGATCTACGAAGGTTCCTACCTGCTCGGCACTTCCATCGCCCGGCCGCTCATCGCCAAGGCGCAAATCGACATCGCCGTGAAGGAGCGCGCCGATGCGGTGTCGCACGGCGCCACTGGTAAGGGCAACGACCAGGTGCGTTTTGAATTGACCTATTATGCGCTCAAGCCGGCGATCAAGGTGATTGCGCCGTGGCGCCTTTGGCGTCTCAATTCACGCACCTCTTTGATCGCCTATGCGCGCAAGCACGGCATTCCGGTGCCGGTGACCAAGGCGCGGCCCTACAGCACCGATCGAAATCTCTTTCATATCAGTTACGAGGGCGGCATTCTCGAGGATCCATGGAAAGAGCCGCCGCCGGACATGTTTGTCTGGTGCCGGCCGTTGGAAAGGGCGCCCAATCGATCGGAGTATGTTGAAATCGATTATTTGCGTGGCGATCCGATCGCGATCAATGGCAAGACATTGTCCCCGGCCAAGCTTCTGGCGCAGGTGAACGATCTTGGCGCCAAGCATGGCATCGGCCGCGTCGATCTGGTGGAGAATCGCTATGTCGGCATGAAATCACGGGGTGTTTACGAGACTCCTGGCGGGACCATATTGCATGCGGCTCATCGCGCGCTGGAGTCGATCACCATGGATCGCGAGGTGATGCGGCTAAGAGATTCGTTGATTCCGCGCTACGCTGAAATGATTTATTACGGCTACTGGTTCGCGCCGGAACGTGAAGTGTTGCAGGGAGCAATCGACGCGGCGCAGCGCAATGTAAACGGAACAGCGCGGTTAAAGCTTTACAAAGGCAATGTCGTTGTCGCCGGACGCAAATCCGGTTCGTCGCTCTACGATCCCAGGGTGGCGACTTTTGAACAAGATACCGTTTATCAACAGGCGGACGCCGAGGGATTCATCCGCTTGAACGCTCTGCGATTGCGCCTGCAGAAGTTGAGCAAAATCAAGAGATCGTATTGAAGGTTTCAAAAGCAAGACAAAAAAAACTTTGGGGCGGGCGTTTCGCTTCCGCTACCGCGGCATCCGTGGAAGCCTTCACGGCTTCGATCCATATCGACTCGCGGCTCTATCGATACGATATCATGGGCAGCATCGCCCATACAAAAATGCTGTCGAAGCAGGGCATCATTGCTGCTGGCGACGGCCGTCGGATCGTCCGCGGTCTAAAACAGATTGAAGCTGAGATCGAGCAGGGCAACTTTAACTTTTCCTCGGCGGACGAAGACATCCATATGAACATCGAGCGCCGTTTGACCGAAAAAATCGGCTCGGCCGGCGGCATGCTGCACACAGCGCGCAGCCGCAATGATCAGGTCGCGCTCGATATGCGGCTGTTCTTGCGTGAAGAGGTTCGATCGATCATCGATGACTTGAGCGCGCTGCAGCGCGAGATCGCCGGTGCGGCTAAACGGCACATTGATGTGATCATGCCGGGATACACCCACTTGCAGCGGGCGCAGCCGGTCCTGTTCGCGCATCATTTGCTTGCCTACTACGATATGTTCGACCGCGACCGCCAGCGCTTTACTGAATCGCTGCAACGGATCAATGTTTTGCCTTTGGGGGCAGGAGCTCTTGCGGGAACGACGTTTCCGATCGATCGCGCCTACGTTGCCAGTCTCCTGGGCTTTCCCGAGATTTCCAAAAACAGCATCGACGCGGTCAGCGATCGCGATTTTCTTCTCGAGTTTACTGCCGGATCTTCGATTCTTTTCGTTCACTTGAGTCGCCTTGCGGATGAATGGGTGTTGTGGTCTAGTCAAGAATTCTCGTTCATCGAGTTGCCCGACGGTTACTGTACCGGAAGTTCGATGATGCCGCAGAAGAAAAATCCCGATGTCCTGGAATTGATTCGCGGCAAAACGGGGCGGGTGTTCGGTCATCTGCAGGCGCTGCTGACGATCATGAAGGGATTGCCGCTTGCGTACAATCGCGATCTGCAGGAGGACAAAATTCCGCTGTTCGACACCGTGGATACGGTCAAAGCCAGCTTGCAGATGATGCGAGAAATTGTCCGGGGAGTAAAAGTGAAGGCCAATCGAATGTTAGCTGCGGCGCAGGATGGTTTTATGAACGCAACCGATCTAGCCGACTACCTGGTCGATCGCGGCGAACCGTTTCGCTCGGCGCATGAAATCGCTGGCCGTATCGTGCAACATTGCATCGCTAAGGGGCGACGGATTGAACAATTGCCGCTTGAAGAGTTGAGAGATTTTTCAGAAAAGATCGAAAAAGATGTTCATCGCTACCTTTCAATCGAAGGGGTGGTTGGCCGACGTCAGGCATTGGGTGGCACGGCGCGAAACAACGTGCTGCGTCGCCTCAAGGAAATCCGGTCTGCATGAAATCTTTCCTCGTATTCGCCAGTTTGATCCTATTGCTTTGTATCGGTTGCGGTAAAAAGGGTGAGCCGCGCGCTCCCGAGTTAGCGATGCCGCAGCTTATTAAGAATCTCACGGCAAAACCTGATCGCACTGGAATTGTACTAACCTGGAGCCGCCCCACCGAGTATGTCGACGGCAGGTCACTCACTGATCTGACCGGGTTTGTCATCTTTCGCAAGGATCTCTCGCCGACATGCCCGGAATGTCCGGTGCCGTATCGGCCCTTGGCTGCCGTGAACGTCGAGGATCGGGAAAAATTCGTCAAACAAAAGCAGTATCGCTTCATCGATGAAAATGCCCAAGCACAGATGATTTATCGCTATCGGGTGTCGTCGCAGTTAAAGGATGGTTCGTTAAGCAACCCATCCAATGAAGTTGAGGCTACGCGAGGTCCGTAATGAATCATTTCGAATACCGGAATGGAGAAATGTATGCGGAGGGGGTGGCGGTAAAACGCATCGCCCGGGAAGTCGGCACGCCGGCTTATATTTACAGCTTGGCGACATTGAAACGGCACTACCAGGTTTTCGATCAGGCTTTTGCCAAGGTTCCGCACATCGTTTGCTTCTCGGTTAAGGCAAACTCAAATCTGGCCGTGCTCCGAACTTTCGCCAAGGAGGGCAGCGGGTTCGATATTGTTTCCGCAGGCGAGCTGTTTCGCGCGTTGAAGGCCGGCGGCGATCCGAAAAAGATCGTGTTCTCTGGCGTGGGCAAGAAAAAGGATGAAATCGAGTACGCCCTCAGTTCGGAGATTTTGATGTTCAACGTCGAGTCGGAAGACGAATTGGTGGCTTTGAACGAAATCGCCGGCGCCATCGGCAAAAAAGCTCCGATCAGTATACGGGTAAACCCGGATGTTGATCCGCAAACTCATCCTTACATCTCGACCGGCATGAAGAAAGCGAAGTTCGGCGTCGAAATCAAAAAATCGTTGGACACCTACAAAAAAGCCGCAGCATTGCCCAACGTCGATGTCGTCGGGGTCGATTGTCACATCGGCTCGCAGCTAACGTCGCTTTCGCCATTCGTCGATGCCTTGACCAGGGTGCGAGAGTATCTTGATCGCGTGCTGGTTGGTTCGCTCGAAAAAGAGGGCGCACAGATTCGCTATCTCGATTTGGGCGGGGGCCTTGGCATCAACTATAACGATGAAACTCCGCCGCAGCCTGAGGAATACGCCAAGGCAATCATCGAAGGCTTGGGGGGTCTCGATGTCACATTAATACTCGAGCCCGGACGCGTGATTGTCGGCAATGCCGGGATTCTTGTCACCGAAGTGCAATATGTCAAAGACAATGAATCCAAGAAATTCGTCATCGTCGACGGCGGCATGAACGATCTCATACGTCCGGCGCTTTATGGGTCCTATCAGGCGATCCGTCCTGTGGTGGAAACACGAGCCGAGAAGATCTTCGCGGACGTCGTCGGTCCGATTTGCGAGAGCGGCGATTTTTTTGCTAAGGATCGCGAGATCACACGGCCGCAACGCGGCGATCTGTTGGCCGTCATGAGCGCCGGCGCGTATGGCTTTACTATGGCATCGAATTACAATTCTCATCCAAAGGCGCCCGAGGTTCTCGTTGATGGTGACAAGTACTACGTGGTCCGCAAGCGCGAGTCTTTTGAAGATTTGATTAATGGCGAGACAATACCGGCAGCGCTAGAATGAAATTTCGTTCAAAGGTTCAACGTGACGTGAGCCGAATTAGGGCTAAATTCGGGAAAATGTTTTTCAGGCTGTTCAAAAAGATCTCATAGGCGAGGCGTGCGACGTTCGATGAGCTGAGGCGTACGCTTCAGTACGTTGAAGCGAATCGGACGAGTGCAACGAAGCATATGAGTCTTTTTCAGCAGCCTGCAAGGTCGGTGAGATGGAGATTCCGTTTACCAAGATGCATGGCTGCGGCAATGATTTTATTTTTATCGATTGCCTGAAAAACGATGTCCCTGATTTGGGCGCCATCTCCGGCAGACTCTGCGATCGTCGTTTCGGCATCGGCGCTGATCAGCTCCTAACGGTACATCCATCTAAGATCGCCGATTTTAAGATGGAGATTTACAATGCTGATGGCAGCCAGGTCGAAATGTGCGGCAACGGCATTCGTTGTTTCGCCAAGTACGTTTATGAACACGGGTTGACACGGAACAAGGAACTGGAAGTCGAGACGTTAGCCGGTATCATTCGTCCCCGGATCGTCGGCGATTTGGTCGAAGTCGATATGGGCGAGCCAACTCTCGAAGGACGCAAAATTCCCGTTGATGACGATGGCCAGATCGTAAACCGACCCTTGATCGTCGACGGCAGGACTTACACCGTGACGTGTGTTTCGATGGGCAATCCCCACTGCGTGACCTACTTCGACGATATCGAATCCCTTGATTTGGAAAAGGTCGGGCCTGGTTTCGAGCATCACGCTTTCTTCCCAAAAAGAGTGAATACGGAATTCATTAAGGTGCTGAGCCCCAATGAGGTGAACATGCGCGTCTGGGAGCGCGGCGCAGGGGAGACCTGGGCTTGCGGCACCGGCGCATCGGCAGTAGCCGTGGCCGGCGTGCTTGGCGGTAAGACCGAGAGAAAGCTGACCGTGCATCTTAAGGGCGGCGACCTGTTTATCGAGTGGCGCGACAATAATCGTGTTTATATGACCGGCGCGGCCGAAGAGGTCTTTCAGGGCAGGGTCAAAATTAGTTAGGAGCAGTTGATGTTTACCGGTTCTATGGTCGCTTTGATCACACCGTTTACCGGCGGCAAGGTCGACTGGCAAAGCCTTGAGCGGCTGATCGATTTTCATATCGAGAGCGGCACCCATGGCATCGTGCCTTGCGGCACTACCGGCGAGTCGGCGACCTTGAGCCATGAAGAACACGACGAGGTCATCAAAGCCGTCATCAAAGCCGTTAACCGCCAGCTACCCGTAATCGCGGGAACCGGTTCTAATTCGACGGACGAAGCCGTACGCTTAACACGCGCAGCCGAAAAGTCGGGCGCAGACGGCGCGCTAATGATTTCGCCATATTACAATCGACCGACGCAGGAAGGCATCTACCAACACTACAAGAAGGTCGCTTCCGAAGTCGGCATCCCGATCATCATATACAATATTCCGGGACGGACTGGATCAAAAATCGAGCCGGAGACGCTGGCGCGCTTGGCCGAGATCGATAATATCGCCGGCGTTAAAGAAGCGACTGGCTCGGTGGATCAGGCGATCGATGTTATCCGCCTTTGCGGCGACAATCTGGCCCTTTATTCCGGTGAAGACACGCTGACGTTTTCTCTGATGTCCTTGGGCGGCAAAGGTGTGATTTCAACAGTTGCCAATGTTGCGCCAAGAGAAATGTCACAGCTTACCGAAGCTTGCCTCAAGGGAGAGTGGGAAAGAGGCCGCGATTTGCAGCTGAAACTGACTCCGTTGATTCGCAGCCTTTTCGTCGAGACTAATCCGATTCCGGTCAAGACGGCTGCTGCGCTCATGGGCAAATGCAGCGGCGAGCTGCGGCTGCCGCTCACGCCGATGGCCGAAGGCAATCTCCAGAAGCTCAAACAGGCAATGATCGAATTCGGCTTGGTCAAACAGTCCCACCATATCGCGAAGGCGAACGAGAGTTAGCCGGCCCCTGGTTAGCCGATCTAAATTCTTGGCATCAATATTTCGTGACGGCGAAAAATCTCAATCTTATTGTTTGTGGTGTCGGCGGCCGAATGGGCGGCGCCGTGGTACGAGCGATCCAGCAAACCGCCGGTGTGGCGCTGATTGCAGGCATTGATAAATCCGGGGGCACGAGGCTGGGAAAAGACGCCGGCGAAATTTCCGCAGCCGGCAATTTCGGCATTAGCGTAACCGACAGGATCGAGCCTTACCTCAAACCGGGAACAGTCATCATCGATTTCACTCGACCTGAGGCATCATTGACTTACCTGAGGGCAGCGGCGAAAAAGGCCGTGCCCATTGTCATCGCGACGACAGGATTTGATCCGCGGCAAATTGCGGAGATCAAGCGGTTGTCACGCCAGACGCCCGCTCTCTTGTCGGCCAATACTAGCCTGGGTGTCAATGTGCTTGTGAACCTGCTCGGCAAGGCCGCAAAAATGCTCGGCGACGATTACGACGTCGAGATCGTCGAGGCGCACCATCGGTTCAAGAAGGACGCGCCCAGCGGCACGGCCCTAGCGCTTGGGCGCGCTGTTGCTGGAGCGCTGAGCCGTGATTTGGACAAGGTTGGCATTCACGGGCGCAAAGGCATCATTGGGGAACGCTCAAAAAAAGAAATTGCTCTTCTCTCCGTCCGCGCCGGCGACATCGTCGGCGAGCATACCGTGATTTTTGGCGGTATCGGCGAGCGCCTCGAATTCATCCACCGCGCCCACAACCGCGATACCTTCGCTCACGGCGCCATCCGCGCCGCCCAATGGCTCACACAACAGAAACCCGGCCTTTACGGCATGCAGGATGTGTTGGGGCTGTAGTAGGTAGAGTCCCAACGTCTCATTCTCTTTGCTGAGCAGATCAGCATCACTCCCGAAACAGCGGCTTCATTCTCTTCGACAGAACCGCCGAACATGGAGCCGCTCCACCGATTGCCAATGCGCCTCCGGGGGATGACCAGAG
>DASUVS010000210.1:0-3721 GCA_036378835.1 Binatia bacterium
TAGAAATCTTTTTTAAACGAGGCGGGAGTGATTGCGGGCGTCTTCATCGGGGGTTACCGTGAATAATACTCTTCTGTACAAAAACTATTTCATCGGTTGTGAATCATTCCAACGTGAGAAGCACGGTAGCTGGGTTCCTCAATACACAATCACCCGGCAAGTGAGTGAATCAAACGAATTTCCCTCGCATCAGTATCAATTCAGTCACACATTGCCGACTAAGAATGACGCCGATCGTTACGCCGCGCAAAAAGCACAGGAGTGGATCGACCAGAACCAAAAGTCCTGATGAGTTTATTTGGTAGAACCCTTCGGGATGAGGTAATGTCAGGGAAAGTGCGTCGCTATTCGATTTTTCCGCCGGAGCGTTAGCGTTGATGGGAGCGGCAAGATTGACAAGAGCCTGAGATAAGATTGAAGCACTGGTCCTGTCTGCCGACAAAATCCTCTGATTCACATACCATCAGCTTGGTGCGCAACGGCACCAAAAGCTGATTGGAACCTGCAATCCGCCTTCTGGTTTGCTTCTGTTGGGAGATTTTCAAGATTGGTTCTTTTGTTCAGTATTGGACAGCAATCCCTCTGCAGGGATGCGCAAGTAAGCGAGTCAACCGGCGATAGAGCCTAACGATTGGCCGTTTTGCTAGCCGCAAATCGCTCCGGTCGTTGCTCCGACGGGCGGATCATCATTTCTCTATTCTGACCGCGAGCACTACCTGGCGCATTCAGGAACACGAGATTACGAAGGCTTGGAGAGTACTTTCGACCACTTCCCGTCCGTCCCAGCCGAGACAGGATGCAACGAGGGCGTAGGAACCACACACATGTAAGGCGTTGGAGTTGCGGTGTGGCCAGATACCGACCGGCGGGGCGGACGATTTGCGGCGAGAAAACATTATGATGATTGTGCTAGGTCACTTCCTTTTTGCAGCAGCAGCCGCGATCGCAACATCAGCGATCATCGGGTATTTTCTTACTAAATTGCTGCTTTGGTTACTTCAAAAGGTGGATCGGTCGATCAGACTCTACAGAGGTAAGGTCCCTGCGTTTTCTGCACCTCGCCGCATCTCATCGATGCCGCTCTCAAACGTATCAAAAAGCTTCGCCGCAATGAAGGGGAAGAAGTTTGCGCTGAGTACACAGATCCGACTCCCAGAGAAAAAGTCGTGATATAGAAAAAGGCCCGCCTCAACGCCAAACAAAATGATGTATAGGTCGAAAAGAGTCCTTGCCACGATTTGGACTGCGCCCCAGCTGTGGGGGACCAGGTCCTCTAAAAACGATTTTAAAGATAGATAAGCGGCTGAACGCGGTTCTCTTGAAACATCGAAGGTTGCACGGTGGAATGACTGCGCGACCAATCGGGCATGATTCCTTTGTGCAAGAATTCTTTTCTATCCTGTTCACTATTAGACAAGGCGCAATTGCTTCCAGCCTAGTCGATGGTTATCTTAGACATCGACATGCAGCTGTGTAATGGATTTTCGAAAGCTGTAATGGCGCGCAAGAGGTAAAGAAGGCTGGGCCACGCTCTGAGCAGTGGCATGGGCTTCCGCTCCAGTTGACTCGCGAACGTATTCCCGGTCCCCCCTCCCTCTTCCAATATCCGAAGGCTATTAGGAGCCCTTCAAGGAGAGAGTTTATGAATCCTTTCTATATCATCGCCGTCCCGTTAGCGTTGATAATCATAGGCATGATTTTGAACAACACCGGACTTGCTTACGATCAACCCCCCAGTTCACAAGAACAAGATCCTACGAAAAAACTCGCGGCGGAAAAAGAGACCTACCGGAAGTTCTTCAATCTCCAGAGAACGCGATCGGTCACCAGGCAGAAAAGGATTGGCCAGTATAGCTGGTTGGTGATGGCCGCCTTTATCGGCGCCTTCATCTGGCTCTATACCGATACCGTCAACAAGACCAGCCTTTCGAGTCGAATTGCCGCGATGCAAACCTTGGCAACGGAAGAAGGCAAGCAGATGGTCCTGTCGGTGACACAGAGCGACGGCACCAACGTCAAATATCTCATTAAATTACCTCAAGCCGACAAACTGGTGGAAACCACTAAAGCACAAGAAGCCGTTACCAAAGAAAAGGTCTCATCCTGGGAGCTGGAAAGACTGGGCACGGCTTTGAGCATCGGCAATAATTCACTGCCAAACGGCATCGCGCTGCAGATGTCCCAAGCCGAAGCCAGATAAAGTCCGGGATTCCAGGAATCCACATCAGGCTTGAGGTGGCGAGTTGCACCTCAAGCCTGAGATTGTTACCTCGACGTTTAGTTGTCTCCAGCTAGTTTCTTGAACAGATTAAACCTGGAATAACCGCTTGCATCTGTTCCAAACGCCGAGCCTAGAACAGGTCAAACACATAACCGCAATTTTGCGAAGTCCGCCATGGGTAAACTGAACGGATTAATATTGGACTGCGTGGATTTGAAGCGGAGCCGGATCTTCGGAAATCGAAGTCTGACGGTACTGAAAAGCGGCCTCGTGTTCGAGCGTCCTAACACAAAAGCCGCTTACTGTTAGATTGGATTACCGCTGCAGCGGAATTGGCAAAAGCGGGGAGAGAGCGAGCCCAGAGCTTACAATCAATGGGTGCCGAACTTCATGAGGTCCAGTCATTTGGGCGTTCACCATACAATCGTGCCCGGCAGACCAGCTGGTGTCAGCTATGGGAGAACTTTAAGGCCATGACCGAGCAATGGACGGAGTGGTGGAGTCGGTTTTTAGAGTTGCCTCAAGATAGCTTCCGTCAAGCCATCAACATCTTGCAGCAGCGCTACGCCGAAGAAACGCAGCAGCGCGACCGATTTAACCAACACGCCGACAAGATGCATTATCCCCAGTTTCGACAAAAACTCCTCCGGATATCGGACGAAAAAACCCAATATGCGGACCGTATTGCCGAGGCGATCGTTGCACTTGGAGGTAAGCTGCCGAGTGCACCGGAGCTTCGTTCAACAGACGAAAACAGTTGGCAACAGTTGATGATCGCCCTAGATGACGAAAATCGCAGCGCCGATCATTTGGCAGAACAACTGCGAGGTATCCAATCCGACATCCCCGACGTCGTCAAATTGCTGCAACATGTTTCTGAGCAGCAGAAAGAGCATCGCGGCGAAGTTAGAGATATGCTGATGCGTAGCGATCCATTCGCGTTCTCGCTTGCCTGATGTTTCATAGGACCGTGAGTTCATTGTCCTGTTCGGCGCCGGTACAAGTGTAAAGATCCGAGAACAGCCGGAGCTGCTCACGTAAATGCGGTAATTGTGTTGCGGTTGACTCGAGGGGACACACAGGAGATGTCCATGAAATCGCCTACCGTTCAAAAAAAACTGCAGTCATCCCGCTGCCAAGAAACTTCTGCCGCCGATCCGGCTTACGGATTATGACATGAGCAACTGGGCCACTCACCTATTCGCTCGACGAGCGCAGTACTCCAGAAGAGCAATGAATCTAAATGCGCCGTGGATGCTCATCAAGGATACCTTTGTTCAATGGCTCGACGATAACCCGCTCCAATTAGCGGCCGCGCTGGCTTATTACACCTTATTCTCCATGGCTCCTCTCCTGTTGATCGCGATCGCGGTCGCTGGCTTAGTGTTCGGACGGGACGCTTCCCAACTTCAGATTATCGGTGTGATCGAGGATTTCATCGGAGTTCGTGGCGCGCAGGCAATCCAGGCTATAATTGAAAGCGCAGCGCAAAGGCCCGAC
>DASUVS010000211.1:0-16447 GCA_036378835.1 Binatia bacterium
CTCGCACCGGCCGTTCCCGAAATCGCGATCAGGCAGTTTCTAATGAAAAATATTGCCAGAGCGTCGTCCGGCGGTTTTCAGTGGCGAATCGATCTTGCTTCGATCGTTAAAAACTATGACAACCTGACTAAGCCGATCGTCGCCGCAGCGGCCTATGACAAACCGGCTCTCTTCATCCGTGGCGGGCGATCTGATTACATCGCAGATGTCGACCTGGCCTCGATCAAGGCGATTTTCACACAGGCTGAACTTGTGACAATCGCTCGTGGCGGGCATTGGCTTCACGCCGACGCTACGTATGAATTCCTTGCGATTCTGAACGATTTTCTAAACAGCCATACCGTCGACCATAGAACCTTGCGCTAGAGTCATTGAACCGCCGGCGTCTCTCTCTTAACCATCCCGTCACACTGCGCGAGCTTCATCTCACGACATTTCGCCAAAACAATGCCATCCCGCCGGGACCATAGACCATGGTGGGAGGGCGTGCTATGACACAGCTGACTCTTTGGAGCGAAGGAGGCTTCTCTCATGGCAATACGCAAAAGCATTCACATCCAAGGCATGGAGCACGGCGCGCCTATTCCTAACGGCGTGGTACTCGGCAATCTGGTTTTCTCTTCGGCAATTTCCGGCAAAGACGCCAAAACCGGCGTGCTTTCGGAGGATCCGGCGGAACAAGCCCGCGCCATGTTTCGCAATCTCGAACTATTCATGGAGAAGGCCGGCGGCGCGAGCGACAATATCGCGCATATGAAGGTTTATCTAAAAGAGGAAAAGTATCGTGATGCCGTCAATCAGGCGTGGCTCGAGATGTTTCCCGATGAACACGATCGCCCGGCCCGCCACGCGCTCAAAGTCGAATTGCGCGGCAACGTGTTGTTTCAGATTGAAGTCGTAGCTGTGCTATAAGTTTCTTTGACGGTCGGATCTGGCCAATATTATAATCACGGAGGTTTTATGAGTGTCGACATTATCGATCTAGTGGATCTGGCTCACCAGGAAAAACGGCGCAAGAACATTTTCAACACGCCGCGGTTCCACGCTTGGATGCACTATTATCAGCCGGGGCATAAAGACGAGATGCATTGTCACAATGCCGATCAAACCTTCTATGTGATTGAGGGTGAATGCACCATGCGTTTTCCCGACGGCGGTCAGGTCGTGCTGAAACCGGGCCAGGCGGCGCTGATCACGGGAGGATCATTCTATCAACTGGAGAACGCCGGCTCCGAACCGATGATCATGATGGGCAACCGCTCGGGACCGGCCGAAAAAATTCAAATCATTAGCTACGAGACTCGCAAGGATATTCGCCAGCAAGTGCAAACCGAATTCAATACCTGAGATTTCTGTCAGGCGGGTAGCGGTGCCATGCATTCCAGGCTTTACGAGAACCGCAATCAGAAGCGCCGGCTTTCTCTGAAGAGCTCGCCTGGCCCAGGACGGCTCAGAAGCTTCTTCTTGACAAGTAAAACAAAAATCTACTATGAATTGCTGCTCGCGCCACCGACCGCAAACTTCAGCACGTACGACAGTCAAGGTTAATCACGGGCCACGATTTCAGGCACCGGCCGGTTTGATTTCATCCGATCGCAGCGAGGTTGGGAAGACGGGGGAGTGAATGGTCGAACCTCTTAGCTTGGACGACAACAAAACCTTGGTAGAAAGTCACTTCGGATTTCACGGCATGCCTTTTGGCGTTGCCCCGGATCCCCGCTTCTTCTTTCGAAACGCTTGCTATGCCGAAGGGTTAGATATTCTTTCCGAAGGCATTAAAGCAAAAAAAGGGTTGTTGCTCGTCACGGGTGAAGTTGGAACCGGAAAGACTATTCTGTTGCGCAAACTGATGCGCCATCTCGAAGCAAGCACACGGTTCGTCTTCGTTTCGACAAGTCACCTTAACAGCGTTGGACTGATCCAATTGATCGTTGAAGATTTAGGCCTCCCCACGGAAGGCAGGACCGCGTTCGAACTAGCGCAGGCGCTCAAGGAGTACGTGCTGCAGCAGAATAGAGCAGCAAAAAACGTTGCGGTATTAATCGACGAAGCCCAAAAACTCACTGACGGAGCATTGGAAGGCCTGTGCGATCTCTCGAACTTAGAGACAGAACAGGAGAAACTGCTTCAAATCATCCTGGCGGGACAACCTGAACTGACCACCAAACTGTGCCAGCCGGCTCTGCAAAGAATTAAACAAAGAATTGCAATTCATTATCAAACTCGCCGCCTGTCGTTAGCCAGTGATGTGGAGCATTACGTTCGCCATCGTCTCGGCGCGTCCGGTTATGAAGGTCCGGAAATTTTCAATCGAAAAGCGCTTGAGGCGATCTGGTTATACTCCGCAGGAACGCCGCGATTGATCAACACCCTGTGCGACAACGCGCTGGCGATGGCCTCGAGAGCAGGCCGCAAAAGAGTCTCCGGTTACTTGATTGTCAAGGTGGCGGCAAAGCTCATGTTGGAGCGGCCGACCGATGGTCGAACCAACGGCGCGTCCCATAATGGTAATGGCATCCCTATCCTCCCAACCGGGGATCTCGGCGCGCCTACTTCTCAAGCGAGCCCGCAAGCCGCCGGCATAAGTCGCAGCTTCATCAACCAACGATTAAGCCGAGTGGCGGCGCCGCTGAGCGATCCCAAGGAACGCACGGTAGCGTCGCAGTTTTTTGACTTCATGGCTAGAGCAGCCGCCGAAGGCATAGGACCCATGGCAAAGCTGATCATCGATGATCAGATTGCCGATCTTGGCGAGTCGCGCGACAGCTTTCCACAAAAGAAGCTCGGTGACCTTATTGAGCGAGTCAGCCGTGAGATTTTCAACGATACGATGAGGGCTCTCTTTCTAGATAAAATGGCGCAGGCGGTCAGCGCGCTTCGATCAATCCGAGCCTTTTAGTTACCGGTACTGGGTTTCATTCGAAGGAGAAGATAATTATATGGGTGCAGAATCAGGTGTCAGTTTGAAATGGAAGATCGGCGGAGTCTATACCGCCGTCATGTTGATCTTGGGGCTCCTTCTAATAGCCGCACTCTATCAGCTAACGAGAACGGCCATGCGAGAGCAACTCGACAAGCGCGCCGTCGCCATCGCCACCAACTTTAGCGATGCCGCTGCCAGTCATATCGTCAGTAAGAATCAGCTGGCGCTCTATGCGCTGGCCGCGAAATACACCCTCTTTGAAGGAGTCGCTTACGTTTACATCAATGACCCGCGCGGCGAGATCATTGCTCATACGCTCGGCTCTTTTCCGCAGCAACTGCGCCAAGGAGCCGTTGCGGGAGCCCAGCGTGAGCCACAGCGCCGGACGTTATCATTACAGGAGAAAACGGTTTATGAGACAAGCGTTCCAGTTCTCGACGGACAAGCGGGAACGGCTCATGTGGGGTTCTGGAGCGACGCGGTGGACAAGGAAGTACGAAGCTTTATCTGGCCTATGATCGGCGTCATCGCGCTGGTTCCGCTTGTCGGTGCGGCGCTCTCTTTTATTATCGCCAACTGGATTGTTCGACCCATTATCGGTTTAACTGAGGTGGCCGACAAAGTCACCAAGGGTGATCTGGAGATGTCGATCGGCAACAGCGTTGTCTCTCGCGATGAAATCGGTGAGTTGGCGCGTTCGCTTGAACGGATGCGCTCGAGCCTGAGAGCCGCGATGCTCCGTCTGAATAGAGAAGCCACGTGACTTTCTCAAACTCCCATGGGAGGATGAATATGCATTACTCGAAGAAATATAGCCCGCTACGATTGCTGATTTTCGTTACGATCGCGCTGTTCTTACCTGCGGGCGCTTACAGCGCTGACACGCCGGAGCGAGCGCTTGAGAAGATCACCATCGCGTACAGCTCTGTTTCAGGCAACATGGCGCCCTTATGGATAACCCACGATCGCGGCTTCTTTCGCAAAAACGGTCTCGACGTGCAAATCGTCTTCATCGAAAGTGGCAGCACCGCAGTGCAGAGCTTGAGCAATAAAGACGTGGCATTCGCCCAGATGGCCGGAGCTGGCGTGCTGCAGAGCCGCCTCAGAGGATCCGACGTGCTCATGATAGCCGGTTTTCTGAACACTCTGGATTATCAACTGATGGTTGAGAAAAACATCACCAGACCTGAGCAACTCAAAGGAAAATCTATGGCGGTAAGCAGGTTTGGTTCTTCCTCGGATTTCGCCACTCGCTATGCTATCGAAAAATTCGGCCTGGTGCCGGAAAAAGATGTTCCGATCCTGGAAATTGGATCTCAGCCGGCGCGATTTGCAGCGCTTGAATCCGGCAAAATCCAGGCGGCGATGATCGCCGTGCCCCTAACCGCCAGAGCCAAAGCCCTCGGCTTCCACGCTCTCGCCGATCTCCAAATGCTCGGTCTAGAATATCAACATACCGGCTTGGTGACGACTCAGGCGCTGATCAAATCCCGGCCTGACATTGTTCGTAATGTAATGAAAGCTTACGTTGAAGGAATTCACTACTACAAAACCAATCGCCCTGAATCTATCGCTATCTTAGCAAAATACCTAAAGACCAACGACTCGGAATTGTTGAATGAAGTCTATACCGACTTAGGCCTGACGCTCACGCCGCAGAAACCTTATCCAACCCTACGGGGCATCGACATTATGCTCCGCGAACTGGCCGGGAGAGATGCAAAAGCTAAAACAGCGCGGCCGGAGGAATTTGTTGATCTGACGTTCATTAAAGAGCTAGATAGCTCCGGTTATATCGATCGCCTTTATAAAACCCAGCCGGTTGTGGCCAAGCGTCAGGAGGCCCCTGCCGCGGCACCGGCCACTCCCAGCGCCAAAGCGGCGGCGCAGCCCAAAGCCGCGCCGCCTCCAGCGAAGGTCGCCACGGCGAAGCCGGCTGCTGCTGTAGATGCTCCCAGTGAGGGTTCGCAAGAATACACCGTGGTTTCCGGAGACACTCTGAGCCACCTGGCACAGCGTTTTTACGGAGATCATTACAGGTGGAACAAAATCTTTGAGGCGAATAAGGCGACGATGAAAAATCCCAATTTTTTATTCATCGGGCAAAAGATATTCATTCCCTCGTGATTTGAAGTGAGTTTTCGAATACTGCATGACGCACGGCGTAGTAAGTTTACCTTAATATCGCTGCCGATCTTCCCAAACGACAACGAGCGCATGGTTTGAAGGCGGAGGAGTGAAGCGATGGCTCAGATTAAGCATATCGCTATTCGGACTCGCGATGTCGATCGAACGGCCGCTTTTTACAAGGACGCATTCGGTCTTACCCAGGTCGGCATGGGGAAGAACGGCGTCTATTTAACCGACGGCCATCTCAATATCGCAATTCTGAAATACCAGCAGGGCAAAGACGGCCAGCCTTTAAGGCTGGGCGTTGATCATGTCGGTTTCCAAGTCGCAGATCTTGATAGCGCTTTAGCCCAGATCGAATTGTTGCGCGGAACTCGATTGACGGAACCAACCGAAGTCACCCCTGTTAATGCCGCAGAGCCGCAATCCTACTATGAAATCAAATGCGTCGGTCCGGATGAACAGGTAATTGATATCTCCAGTATCGGCTGGGTAGGGGCCAAATAGCGATATAGTTCGCGAGTCACCGGGGACAACACGCTTTGCCCCGAGCGAACAGCCAAATACGCACCGCAATCACGTAACCGGCCTAAACGATCCTGGCGATCACCACAATGATTGGCTGAGCAGTCGAATACTCACTAGGCCAAGGGCTAGTGCGAGGCTACGAATGATCCACTCGGCGTGAATTTTCTGCGACAGCATGGCGCCTGCCTGCGCTCCAAGCACGGCACCCAGCGAAAGAGCAACCGCACGCGCCATTCCGGCATGAAAAAGCCCCGTGATCAAATGAGTGATGCTGCCGGTGAACGCCGTAATCGTGAGAACGAACAATGAAGTGGCCGTGGCGACGTGGACCGGAACCCTCAAGAGATAAACCAGGGCAGGAACATAGAGAATACCGCCGCCGATGCCCAAGAAACTCGACAAGAATCCAAAGGCCGTGCTCACCGGTGCACCGATGATTAGAGTCCAAGTGTCTAAACTGCGCAGGCTTGATGATCGATAATTGATTTGCGCGATTCGGGTAGCGCTGTCTTTGCCGGGACTGATCACCAGAACGACAGCGATTGCGAGCAAAAGAAAGCCAAACAATAGATTGAATCGTTCCCGGCTCACCGCCGTTGTGGCCAGTGCTCCAAGCACGGCTCCCGGCATGGTCGCGAGCGAGAAGATAATGCCAATCTTGTAATCGATCCGTTTCGAACGCGCGTAAGCGATGGTTCCGGAGAGCGCGTTAAAGAAAACCACCATCAGCGAAATGCTCGTGACAATTTCCGGAGCCTCGTTTGGGAACAGGATAAGAAGCGCCGGCACTAAGATAAAACCGCCCCCGGCGCCAATCAACGCGCCATAAGCGCCGGCAAGAAGGCCCAGCGGGATGAGCCAGATGAAGGGTAGAAAATCTTTCAGCATTCAGTTCCGCCTGTGCATGGTTCCGATTGACCTGCATGATTGAAAGCTGCTCACTCCACAGCCTTTGCTCCGTTTACTGATCGGCCAAAAGCGCCGGCATTTAACCATCGACCACTTGGGGCGATCAGGATTTGCATCTTGCGCGAGTAACGAACGGCTGTACTCCCCGCCACTGGTGATGGAAACAACGTCGGAGTCGCCTCGACTCCACGCACCAGGCCGAGCTGCCGGCGCCGAAGCGGTTAGATCATAAATCATCCAGCCGAGCGATATCTAATCCATTTAGAAAGCGAGCGAACTAAAGGAATGGCCGAGCCATAGCAGCCGAAATCACTATAAGCGGAGCGCCTCCACGGCGCGAATTTTCGGGAATCAAACGTGCTGTCGACGGATCTAAAGAGCGCTTTGTCGAACTCAAAGCAGTGGTTACGGACTTCTCGCTGATCCGGCGATCCGCGATTGGGGCGATGGAATATTCGATTTTGGATCTTACTCTAAGCCCGGCGCCGAGCAGATGTTGAACTTCGAAGATTTAACCCAAGATTGGGTCACCGCTGCGCCGACTCGATCCCGACTTTCCACAGGTAGAGGGTGTGATGTCTTTCAATTCCAGGGTCCTTGGTCGGTTCCAACTGTACGACAGCTGTCGGCTCCCAATCATCGATGTCGTAATCATGGGCGACGATTCGCGATCCCGGTTTTAACTTCTGCAGCTTAGGTTTGATTGCGTTGTTAAACCATTTGAACATGTACAGTGTCACCACGGTGGCTTTCGAAATATCGGTCTGAGTGCCATCCTCCGCGCGAAACTCGACGAGGTGACTCACCCCTTCCTCTTTGGCTTTTTGCGTCGCCTCGGCCACCCGTTGCGGGTCCAGATCGATGCCCACCCCTCTGGCGCCGTACTTTTTTGCTGCCTGAATCAGTATCCGTCCATCGCCGCTGCCGAGATCGTAAACAAAATCGTCCTTCCGAACCTCGGCGAGCTCGAGCATCCGCTCGACGACCGGCATCGTGCTCGGCACATAGGGAATCGGATCCTGCGACCAAGCCAGCGAGATGGTCAAGACCAACAACAGCGCCGAAACTGAGCCGACCATACGAACCTTCATGTGGGAACCTCGCATTTAAAATGAATTTCGAACATGCCTATCGGGTCAACGTATTTGGGATGGCTTTTAATTGCAACCTATTTGCCTGTTCAGCATCGCCGGCGAGCGGTAAAGATTCTGCTGCGCAGTTTGTCGCTTGACAACAGCGGTCACGCTTGTTTGGTTTAACATTAGGACAACTTCTTTGATGAGGCATCGTTATGAGCATTCCGACGGTTTGGAGCTATCTCAGCGTCAACCTTTTACTGCAAGCGTTTGACGGGGTTTTAACCTATCGGGTTTTATCGCTTGGCATACCCGAAGCGAACCCTCTTGTGAGCGCCTCCATCGCTCAATGGGGCGAGCTGTGGGGCCTACTTCTGTGGAAGATGCTTGCGTGCGTCTTGCTGTTAGTCATTTTTAGATTCCGCCACCAGCGCCAGAGCCTTACGATTCAGGCTTACAGAATCACCGGTGGGGTCTATGGCTGGTTCGGCGTTTTGTCTTTGTGTGAGTTGCTGGTAAATCTCGACGTTTGATCCGTTTCGAACTCGGCGAAACTTCGGGGTGAGGCTAAGCAGGTCCTGACCGGGCTTCGCCTCGCCCCTGACTCCTTCTTCGATTCGAAATAGCGATCCGATGTCGCTAATCGGTGCCGGCACGTTTTGCCCGCAGTAGGGCCGCCACGGCTGATCCCGACCCAACCAGCGCTGACCCAGTAAAGGACAGGGTGTAAGAAAGCTCGGGTATAAAGACGATTAAAAGTCAGCGGATCGGCGGCCGCTGCGATTTCCAGCTGCCGATAAATCGGCGGCGCAGGTTAAAGAGCCGGCCGGGGGCCGCTGCGCGTTTCGAAAACAATAATGCCGCGGCGTCTTCAAACGTCGAATACGCCACCGGCGTCACCAGCAAGGTTAATAGCAGGCAGAGCGATTGTCCGCCGATAACCACGACCGCCACAGCCCGCCGCTCCTCAGCGCCCGGCCCCGATCCCAGAGCCAGCGGCAACATGCCGGCGACCAAGGCCAGTGTGGTCATCAGAATCGGCCGCAACCGGTCGCGATTGGCGCGCATGATGGCGGGCATTCGCTCGGTTCCCTCCTGGCGCAGCCGATTCATATGGTCGATTTGCAGGATCGCGTTCTTTTTGACAACGCCAAAGAGCACCAGTATGCCAAGCGCGGAATAGAGATTGAGGCTGTTGCCGGTCAGCCACAATGACAGGAACGCAAACGGCACCGACAGCGGCAGCGATAAAAGAATCGTCAACGGGTGAATCGTGCTTTCATACTGCGATGCCAGGATCATGTACATGAAAATGATTGAAAGCAAAAACGCCCATAAAAATTGATTGAAGGTGCGCTGCAACTCACGGCCCCTCCCCGATATGCTGGTGGTATATTCGGCGGGTAGATTCATTTCACGGACCGCCCCATTCAGCGCCTCGATGCGATCGGCCAGCGCATAACCGGGAGCGATCTGGGCGCGCAGGCTCACCTGGCGTTGCCGGTCCAGGCGATCGATCCGCGACGCGCTCTGAGCCGGCTCCACTTGCACGAGATTGTCGAGGCGCACCAGCCCGGCGCCGGCGCGCGGAACATACAGCCGGGAAATCACCCCGATATCTTCACGATCGTGCGGCGACAGACGCAATTGCACATCGTATTCCTCATTAACCGCCGGATCGATGAATCGCGATACTTCTTCGTCGCCGCCCACCATCAAACGCAGCGCCGAGGCGATATGCTCGGTGTCGACGTTAAGATCCGCGGCACGCTTGCGATCGATTACCACCCGTAATTCGGGGTTGTCGAGCTTGAGCGTGGTATCGGCGTCGATGATGCCTAAATCGTGGGAGCGAATGCGCAAACGCTCGGCATAATCGGCCAGCGCCTTGAGATCCGGCCCGCGCAAGACGAAGTCGATCTCCCAATTACCGCCGCCGATATTGAACGACGGCAGGTTGCGCACGGAGGTGCGAAGATCGGAAAATCTGCTTAAACGGACGCGAACCTCCTGCATGATGTCGCGCTGCGAAACGTTACTGAAGGCCGCCCAAGGCCTGCCATCAAGCGTCTCGCGCCAGAGCCGGCCAAACGAGAATATTCGCTCGGCGTGCAGCGCAATGCGCACATAGCACCCGCCTGAGCCAACGCCGCTGATGAAACCGCCGCCGGCATCACAAAGCATCAGCCGGACTAACGGAGTTGCCCGCAGCTCGGTTTCCACGGCGCGCATGATTTCATCCATTGCCGCGAGACTGGTCCCTTGAGGCGCAGTTATGTTCACCTCGAACTCGGCCTCGTCGACATCGGTGGGGATGTATTCCTGTCGCACCAACATATAAAGCGGAACTGAAGAGAGCACGACCAAACCGGCAAATAACATCACCGCAAAACGGTGCGCCAGAGACCACCCGAGCATGCGTTCGTAATGGCGGTCGATCCAGCCATAAAAACCGCGCCGCGAGCGCGCGTGATGATCTTCTCCTGCGGCGTGCGCGTCTGCGGCGCTGAGCATGCGCGCGCTCATCATCGGCGTAAGCGTAAAAGATACCAACAAGCTGACCAAGACCGCCACCGAGGCGGTCAGACCGAATTGATAGAGGAATCGTCCCGAGATGCTCGACATGAACGAGACCGGGACGAAAATAATCACCAGGCTGAAGGTCGTCGCCATGACCGCCAAGCCGATTTCCGCGGTGGCGGCGCGCGCCGCCTCGAAAGGATTCATCTTCTTTTCCTCGACGAAACGGAAGATGTTTTCCAGCACGACGATGGCATCATCAATGACAATGCCGACCATCAGCACCAACGCCAGCATGGTGACGCTGTTCAGCGTAAAATCGAGCGCCCACATCATGCCGAAGGCGGAAATCACCGAACTGGGAATCGCCACCGCCGCAATGATCGTTGAGCGCCAGCTGCGCATAAAAGCCAGCACCACCAAACAGGCGAATAGACTGCCCAAAATCAGGTGGAAAGTAATCTCGTGCAGCGCGGCGTAAATGTAACGGGATTGATCCCGGATAATCTCAGTTTTGACATCGCCCGGGAGCTGGCGCCTGACGCGCTGCAAGTTTTCCTTGACCGACTCGATCACGGCGATGGTGTTCGCGCCCGACTGTCGCCGCACCTGGAGTTGCACGGTCGGCACCCCATTGAGCCGCGCGAAGGATCGCTGTTCCTTGGTGCCGTCTTCGGCCGAACCGATGTCGCGGATGCGGATCGGGACGCCGTTTACGGTAGAAACCACCAGATCATTGAAAGCTTCCGGGACCACAATCCGCCCCATCGTGCGAAGCACCTGTTCCCGGGCGCCCGCGGTCACGTTGCCCCCGGGTATGTCGGCGTTCTGCCGCTGAATCGCATCTCGCACGGCAGTGATGGGAATTTGATAGGCCGCTAAACGGTCCGCGTCTATCCAGATGTTGATGGCACGTTCCAAGCCGCCGACGATACGAACCTCGCCGACCCCTATCGAGCGCTCAATCTGCACCTTGACGATTTTATCGGCGATCTCGGTCAATTCGCGCAGCGACCGGTCGCCTGAAACGGCGATGGCAAGGATCGGCGAATCTTCATTGTTGAATTTAGAGATGACCGGAGGATCGACTTCGCGCGGCAGACGATTGAGAACCGTGGCGACCCGGTCGCGGACATCCTGAGCAGCGACATCGATGTCGCGGTCGAGATTGAACGTGGCGATCACGAACGAGGTTCCGCGCCCGGACACGGAACGCAGCTCATCGATTCCTTCGACGGTATTGACGACCTCTTCGATGGGTTGTGAAATTACGGTCTCGACCTCCTCAGGGGAAGCGCCGGGCAGAGTAGTGCGCACCGAAACGTTGGGCAGGTCTACGGAGGGGAAGCGATCGACACCCAATCGGAAATAGCTCGCCGCGCCGACGACCACCAGCGCCAAAACGATCATCGAGGCAAACACCGGACGGCGGATCGATACTTCGGCGAGCTTCTGCATCAGTTCATTACTTTCACGGGCTGCCCGGCAACCAGATTTCCCGGGTCGACAATGACTTGATAGCCGGCCACAACGCCTTCGACAATCTCGATCTGATCGCCGATACGGCGACCGGTGCGCACCCGTTTTTCCACCGCTTGCCCCTCTTCCACACTCAAGACCTTATCGATTCCAGCGAACGTGATGATCGCATCGCGCGGCACCGTAACGATTTGCTCGCCGGCTTCCACGATAATATCGGCTTTGGCGAATGATCCAGGACGCAAGCGGCCGTTGCTATTGGCCACCTCCGCCTCAATCAGCAATGTTCGGTTGTTCTCGCTGATCGCCGGAGATAACCGGACGACCCGACCGGAATAGCGCTGGCTATCACCTTCCACCATAAGCTCGACCGTTTGGCCGACGTGCACGGATCCCGCCTGCCGCTCGGGGACCGCCAGCCGCAAACGCAATGGATCCATGCGCACCAGCGTGACCACCGGCGCACCGGCAGTCAAATACTGGCCCACCGAGCCTTGGCGCTCGCTAACCGCGCCGTCCATCGGCGACACAATAACGGTGTCGGCGAGCTGCTGGCGCGCGATCTCGAGCTCCGACCGGCGTTGAAACAGAAGGCCCTGGCGGATTCTGACTTCTTCGAGCGCGTTCTGGTACTGGCTTTCGGCAATCGCCAATTGCGCCACCGCAGCATCGAGCTCAGCGCGCGCGATATAATTACCTTCCCACAATTTCGCCATGCGATCATGGGTCAGGCGAGCTTCTTTGAGAGTAGCTGCCGCTTGACGCACGGTCGCGGTTTGCTCGGGTTCGATCTTATCGCTGGTGCCTTCGGCCGGCAGCCCGAGACGAACTCGGGCTTGCTGAAGGGCAGCCTCGGCTTGGTCCACCCGCAGCCGGTAATCACTGGGATCAATGCGCGCGATCGCCTGGCCTTTGCGCACCCGGCTGCCGAGATCCACCGAGATCTCGCCGAGCCGGCCAACGACTTTGGTGCCCAGGACAACTTGATCTTCGGCTGCTAGCGTCCCGGTGGCGCTGACCGTTCGGGCCACTTTGGCCTCCACGGCCGTGGCGATTTTTACCTGGCGCGGCGCCGGCGAACTTTCGATCACTGCAGTGGCTGATTGATCGCCGCCACATCCCGCCAGCGCGAGCGGCAGCAGTAGAGCCGCGGATAGCAGGCCGCGCCGGCGCTGCCCGGTTGATCGAAGCCAAGTCATCGATCAATCCTTCGAACGCGCTTGGTCCGCACTGGGTGTGTCCTCGCCGGTTGTAGAGCGCGGCGACTCTTCGCACTCGACCCGGCGCCATTTCCTTGGGCAAAACGCTGCAACGCGCCCTGAGAAAATCGGGTAATATGATCAGCCAGCAGGACGATGTCCGGGGAGCCGTATTCCTGTTCCGGATAAAGACGGCTCAGGACCGAGCGGGCATGATGGTAGTAAACACATTGGCTTAAAATACTCAGCGTGCAGAGCCGCACGGCATCTTCGCTGGCTCTCGATCCTAACAGCTCGCGGACGATGGACGCCAGCTCTTGATGCACCGGCAAGGCAACATCGGCTACCAAAGTATCCAAAGCACGAGTAGGCTCAATCATTTCCCGAGCCATAATTTTGGTATGCCATCCGGGCCGTCCTTCATCGAAAACTCGATTTAACAAGGATTCGATATAGGCTGCGAGCCTCTGTTCGGCGGTTGCTCCAGGAGATAGGCCCCGGTCGGCAGGAAATTTCTCCGCATGAGCATCCGGCACGGAGCGCAGCACTGCCATGTAGAGTCCCTCTTTGTCGCCGAAGTGGTAGTTCACGGCGGCAATGTTGGCGCCGGCCTTCTCACAGATTTGCCGTACCGTAGCGGCGCGATAACCGACTTCCGCGAAAATCTCGCCCGCGGCTTCGAGCAGACGACGCTCGGTGGCGGAAGACAATTCCGTCGAATGTTTATCCTGATGATTAAACATATGTTTCAAGCAACCGTATCAAACGGCCGTTGGGCGCACAAGCCATATAGGCAGGCTCGGTGCGCCGCTCGCTTCCATTTGCTTCAAAGTGCGTCAGATGCTAGACGAAACTCATCGTAGTCAGGAGGATGATCATGGCAAAACTCAGACATTTAGCGTTGTTGACCCATCAACCGGAGAAGCTCGCCGATTTTTATAAAAAAGTTTTCGAGCTCGAAGAAGTGTTTCGCACCAAGAATGGCTCCGTACACCTGTCGGATGGCGAAGTGAATCTGGCGATCTTGAACGCCAATGATCCCAAGGATGCGGACGATCTAAAACACATGGGCATGTACCACTTCGGCTTTCATGTCGATGACCAGGAGACGGTTGCAAATAGAATTCAGGAAATCTATCCGCAAGGAGCGCCAAAGAAGCGGCCCAACGGCACCAGCTACGCTGAAACCAGAGGGACGGATCCCGACGGCAACATCTTTGACATCTCGACCTGGGGGTGGAGCGGAAAGCCGCTGCCGAAAGACAAAGGCGGACCCGAACAACAGTAACCAAGGGAGTTAACCATCAGATGACGAAGTTCCTGCTGGGATTATTGCTGATACTCGCCACGTTTTCGATTCACTCAAACAGCGGCGCCGCCACCGTTGCCGACGTCCTGAAGAAAATACAGCCTCTTCAACCGCCGCAGAGAAAAGCTGCGTTGGAGGAAGGCGCCAAAAAAGAAGGTCAGGTCGTCATCTATACGTCGGTGAGCTTATCGGATTATCCGAAAATTCTGTCCGCTTTTGAACAAGCGCATCCATTTATCAAAACTCACGCGTTCCGCTCGACACCCTCGGGTGTATTCCGCCGGGTCGATACCGAAGCCAAGACCGGCCGGTTCGCGGTGGATCTGGTCGGATCGGCGCCGATAGAAGTTTGGCAACTGAAGGAGCGGCAACTCTCGACTCCCTATGCTTCTCCCGAACGAGGCAATTTATTCAAAGGAGCATTCGATGCCGACAGCTACTGGACGGCTTTCGACATCACGCCGATCGTGCTCGCCTACAATACCAAGCTGGTAGCCGCGCCGGAGGTGCCCAAGAATTATCAAGATCTTTTGAATCCCAAATGGCGCGGCAAGATGAGCCTTGGCACGGAGGATTACGATTGGTTCTCGGTCATGTTGGACCACATGGGCAAAGAAAAGGGGCTCGAATACATGAACAGCCTGGCGAAGCAGAATTTGCATATGCCGGGCTCGAGTAGCGTCATGAGAGTCCAGTTGTTGCTCGCCGGCGAATCGTCGATCGCCATAGCCGCACGAGGCCGTAGAGTTGCGGAGCTCAAATCCAAAGGCGCGCCCATCGATTTCCGAATTTTCGATCCTTATGCCGGCGAACCCGATTTGCTGGCACTGCTGCAGCGCGCCCCCAATCCTCATGCCGCAATTCTCTTTTACGACTGGCTGCTCTCCCAGGACGGGCAGACCAAGATGTCCGACCAGACCGGCCGCATTTCGGTTAGGAAAGGAATCAAGCACCAGCCCTGGCTTCAGGAACTACTGCAGAAGGATTTTGTTTTCGTCACGCCAACGTCGAGAGCCGTGAACTTAAAAGAAGTGACCGAGCTCTACCATCAGGTATTCGGGCTGCATCAGGCGCGCTAAGAAGCTCAAGATGGTGATCGGTCCGTTTCAATAGTTCAAAACGTTCAACCGCTTCGCTCCGTTAAAAACGTCACTCGAAGAAAGCCGGTTCAAGGCTAGTTACTTAATCTCGACCTGCGCCGCGCACCAGGAAAGCATTTCGATCTGCGGCATGGTTTCCACGATGGATCCGGCTCGCGACACCGCGCTTTCCGCTTCGTCAAACGGTTGCCCTAACGCAAGCAGCACCGAGACCGCAAGCATGGCGGTGCGGCCGACGCCGCCAGCGCAATGAATCAGCAGCGCTTCCCCGGATTGCAATCGCTCTGCTAGATCCCTGGCAAGCTGCCAGAACGCCTGACGATCCGCCGGCACACCGCCTTCACGAATTTCAAAGGGCAGCACGGAACAGGGAACTGCCCCGGCTTCCAAAGCGTCAGCATAGTTAGAAGATTTCAGGCGGATTTCGTACTTTTCCGTGAGACAGACAATCGCGCGCACCGCATCGATCTGCACCTGCCGCCAAACCCTCTCGATCGCCTCAAAACGGCCCGGCATGCTGTGCAACAGCAGTGTTCCAGGAATCCGCGCGGGAAGATCGACACGACGAAACATCTAGAATCTCCTAGGAAGCAGCCATCGATGTTACTGGCTAGAAATATTTTGTAATCGTCATCGCACGCCGAGATGATGATGTAAAGTCGGCAACCCTTTGAACAGAGCGAGCGGTTGAACCCATCGGAACATTTGGACCGGCTTCAATGGTGAGATTGACACCTGATTTTTGAATCCGCTAGATTGGCGTGCCACCTAAAATGAAAAAGATTTTCTGCTTTTTATTGATCGCGCTCTTCTCTTTTCTCTCGGAAAATAGTTTTGCGCACTTCACCGGCAAAGGGCATGTTCACACCCTCTCGGAAACGAAACAGGATTATTTGAATTCCGATTGTCGGCCGACCGCCTCCTGCGATCTCAAAAGATTCACGTTAACAACATCCGTTTACGAAGTCTGGTTCAGTGACGATCCAAACTATCCCACTTATGGCAACAGCGTGATTATGGAGTATCAGACCGACTCGGTAGCTGCACTCGAGAGATACGCCATCGTTCAATTCAAAAAAGGTTGTGTATTTTACACTTCAAAAACCCCCGCCGGAAACATCGATACGAAAGTAAATGATACGGTGCCGAGCTTTGGCGAAGATGTTCCCTTTTGCTTTCCGCGCTGGGTAATCGATTCACAGGACACCGATCCCGCTTACAACAGCGATCCGGAAACCGGCAGATTCTATTTACTACGGTGGAATAAACCAGGG
>DASUVS010000212.1:0-10342 GCA_036378835.1 Binatia bacterium
GAATTTTCCAATCACGTTTGGTCACTTGAAGAACTGGCGGTCTGGCAAACTGACACACTAGTTAAAGGCCGCCTAAGGCAAGAGCTAAGACATAGCCGGATACCGGAAGAATTTGCGTCCACTGTTTGCCCCCGGTGGGGCGGGCTCAAGTAATCGACGCCGTTATCCGGAGACAACCCTTCGATATCTCCTCAGCAAATGCCAATGCTGTTGAACCTGCGCTTTCGATAGCGCTATAGTCGGCTCATGAAACAGCTCATTCCCATCGATCTCACTCGTGTCGTTGACGAGGTCAAGGCCGAAGGCAGGGGGCGGCGCGTCTTGTGGCAGGATTCCGAATCGCTGGCGTTTCTCAGCAGCGGTCGCAAGGAGCGCAAAGATTTCCATGTCGATCCCGGCGATGAGGTCACGGTGCAGCTGAGCGGCGTGCAAAATCTTGTCTATATCGACAACGAAGGCAAGCAGCAGACCGCCGTCATCAAAGCCGGCCAGATGCTGCTTTGTCCGGGCGGCGTGCCGCACTCGCCCCGGGTCGCAGAGAACTCCTGGTTCATCGTTTTTGAGCGCAAGCGCAAAAGCGGCGAACGGGATCATTTTATCTGGTACTGCGACAAGTGCGGCGAAAAGATTTACGAGGTCGCCGTCGAAGTCGGCGATTACCGGCAGGATCCGGTCTCTCAAGTGCATCAAAGATTCTACAATGACGAAACCCTGAGGACGTGCGCAAAGTGCGGCGCTATCATGCCGGTGCCGCCCCCGTGAGAGCGACAAATTTCTATGGCAAATCGATGGGCGCAACAGCTGACCAAGTTAGCATCGGCCTATGGCGCGGCGGAAGCCGAGGTCGTCGGCGCGTTTTTTACCGTGCCGAGACAGAAACAAGACCACCTGCGCTGGCTCAAAGCGCAAGGTTTCAAAGAGTACTCGGCGATCAAGCCGATCTTGGATGCCTTGACCCAACTCTATCCGAATATCGATAATGGCATCGCGCGCCACGACTACACTGAATTGACGGAAAAACTCGCCGACGAGACCAAGCACGCGCGTCTGGTGATGGACCTCCTCGAGGAAATCAGCGGCAAAAAAATCAAGCCGCGCGATCTCACGTGGCTGCCGCAAGACCGCAAACTCGCCAGGGTCCGCGCCGGCTATTCGAAGACCTATGCCGGACTTTTGCATGGATCAGCGAAGGTGACGTCACAGGAGATGCGCCGCAAAGACGAAGAACTGGAACGCGCCGCCATCACCCTGACCGAAGGCGGGGGCGGCGCGTTGTATCAAGTGTGCGGCAAACTAAAGAAGCGCGGCATCGAAGAAAAAATCGCCGCGGTCTTTCAAGAAATTCTCCAAGATGAGCTGGAACACAAAGACGGCGGCAGCCGCTCATTGGCTACCCTGGTCAAAGATCAGGCCTCATTTCGGCGCGCCGCACAGATCATCTGCGAAGTCTCGCGCCAACGGCTGCGGATGCGCAATGAACAATTCGGCTTTCCACTCAGCGAAGCGCAGATGAAGACGCTGGACGAACACGCCCGGCAATCGGCGGGCGGTCTGTGATGCTTCTGCTCTTTTTAGTCGCCTTCTTCTTAAGCTTGTCTTGGCACTCTCCGTCAAGCGCCCTCGAGCTGCCGCCGCTGAACGATACCATCAATGATCTTGCCGGCATCATGCCCGAGCCCAGCTATCTAGATCTCGAAAAGCGCATCAAGCGTTTCAAAGCGCGCAGCGGCCACAGCGTCGTCGTCATTACTCTACAGAGTCTGGAAGGCGAAGACCCTGAAAGCTTCGGTGAAAAGGCTTTTCACAGCTTGCCTCTCGGAGAAGCGGATCTAAAAAAAACGATCTTGCTGACTGTCGCTCGCAAGGAACATGCGGTCAGCCTGCAAACCGGCGCGGAGCTGAAAGAATTGTTTCCGGAACCGACGGCGCGAGAGAAACTGCAGAAGCACGTCGATGTGTATTTCAACGGCATGCGCCCTGATTTGGGAATTCATTCGGCGGTTTTCTTTGTATTCAGGACGATCCGAGGAGAAGTCAAAATGGATCACGCCACCGACATCGAGAAGCTCGAGGAGGCGTCGACTCAGGGCGCCGAGGCGGGACCGATCTTCGCGATTTTCTTAGCGCCGTTTTTGGCTTTCTTTATCGGCGGGCTTTGGGGAATCTGCTCGACCAACTATGGGGTTCAAACTGCCGTGCGACTGACGACCGGCGCCGTGCTTGGCGGCGGTACCGCCAAGATCGTCGCGGGTTTATTGGAACTCATGGGCGCAGTGGGTGATGGCTTATGGTATTTCATTCTTTTCCTAAGCATAGCTCTGGCAACTTTCGGCAGCCTCACCGAGTTCTGGATGGCGGGCGACTGGCGCGGCATACCGAGGGTGAAGGATCCGGTGGTACGCAAACCAGAGGATAACATCGGAATCTGAAATGAAGCGCCACGCAACAAGCTGCCAGGTATCAGAACATAGTGTTGAGTTTTACGCCAAAGCCGTCACCCCCGAATGTGTAATTGGGCTCCAACTCCGTTCTCATTCCCGATAAAAGCATGGGGAATGACGACTCGATAATTTCTGAGGCGACCTAAAGCTCTATCGGTGATGCGCAGTGACTTTACTCGCCCCAACCGACAAGCAAACGGCGCAGCCCGACGTCATAGAGCGGCGATCCATTTCCCGGCGCGAGTTGCTGCGGCTGGCACTCGGAGCCGGAATATCTGTCAGCACGGGAGGTATGGCGATGGCGGCAGCCACTTCATCTAAGGCGATTTTAACCAAGCCCATTCCGCGCACCGGCGAGTCGCTGCCGGTGATCGGTCTCGGCACCTGGCAAACTTTTGACGTCGGGTCGGCGCAATCCGAGCGCGCGCCTTTGCGCCAGGTATTGGGCGAGTTTGTCCGGTTCGGCGGCACGGTGATCGACTCCTCGCCGATGTACGGAAGATCCGAAAACGTTGCCGGAGATCTTGCCAACGAACTGAAGCTCGACAATAAACTCTTTGTCGCCACTAAAGTTTGGACGAGCGGCCGCGAGGCCGGCATCCGCCAGATGGAAGAATCCTTTCGGCGCCTGCGCATCAAACGTATTGACCTGATGCAAATTCACAATCTGGTCGATTGGCGCACGCACCTGACCACTCTGCGCCGCTGGAAAAAAGAAAAAAGAGTTCGCTACATCGGCGTCACGCATTACACGGCCAGCGCTTACGACCAGCTCGCTCGTGTGCTCGAAAGCGAGGAGCTCGATTTCGTGCAGCTGAATTATTCGATTGTCGAGCGGGAAGCCGAGCAACGGCTGCTGCCGCTGGCGGCCGACCGAGGTATGGGAGTGCTGGTCAACCGGCCGTTTGCCCAAGCGCAACTGTTTAGCAAAGTCAGAGGCAAGCCGCTGCCGGCCTTTGCTGCGGAAATCGATTGCGCAAGCTGGGCGCAATTTTTTCTCAAGTTTGTGATCTCCCATCCGGCCGTCACATGCGCGATACCGGCAACCAGCAAAGTTCAACATCTAACCGATAATATGCAGGCCGCCACGGGCCAGCTTCCCGCTACAGAAATTCGCCAGCGCATGGCGAAGTACGTTGCCGATCTATGATCCGGCGTGACTAGCATACGACTAACCCACGTATCGCTATCTTCGTCGGCCTGACAGATTCCAAGCTGACTGCGCCGGCAAAAACGCTTTACAACATACCCCACCGCAGAGTAAGTTTCTCACCGGCGCCGGCGTTCGATCGCACCGGCCAGATCTCTAATCCACTCGAGCAAATTGTCCCGGGTTCCGCAGTAGGGATTAAGGATGTCTTCTGATCGAGGGGCGAAGCCCGGAGGAGCGAAGGCACAGAAGCGAACAATTTCAATGCCGTCTAGGGTGCTTGGTCCAGTGCTCGTAGTCTGTCAAGGAAGTCCACTGCACCACCGGCGTTTACAGGCCGCGCCAAGACACTGGCCCATTGCATCGCGCCGGAGGGCTCGCCACTTGATCGCCGCGTCATTTGAACTGCGGAATCCGGGGATCATTAAAATCACTTCGCTGTACCTTCATGAATGATATTTTCATCAGCTACGACAGCGCCGATCGGCCGATCGCGCAAAAATTTGCCGATGCTTTGGAAACGCGCGGCTGGTCGGTCTGGTGGGACCGGGAGATCCCGCTAGGTAAGGCTTTCGATCAGGTGATTGAGGAAGAGCTGAATGGGGCGCGCTGCGTGATCGTCTTGTGGTCGAAAGAATCGGTACGCTCGAGATGGGTGAAGACCGAAGCGGCGGCGGCCGCGGATCGAGATTGTCTCCTGCCTGTGTTGATTGAGGACATCGCCATTCCGTTCGAGTTCAAACGCATTCAAACGGCGATGCTCATCAACTGGCGCGGCGACGATTCCGATCCCGAGTTCAACCGGCTGGTTAGCGCCATCGAGCAGCTGGCTAAGGCGCCGCCACGCCCGCTTCCCTCGCGGCCCGCAGTAGCGATCCCGGCGCCGTGGCCAAAGCCAACCAACCGTTGGATCATTCCAATCGCGCTTATAGCGCTGGTGATCGCGGGCACTTTGGCGCTGAAAAATTTTGCTCGACGATCTGATCCGCCGCCGCAGCAAGTCTCGTCGGAATCCGCCAAACCTTCAGCGACGCCGACGCAGTCGACCAGGTCACCGGCATCCTTTCCTGAGCCCTCCGCCGGCACACCGAAATTAACCGCGCCGCAAGGCGCTTTTCCGATCAAGATCGGAGATAAGATCGCCGACGGCGTTCCGGCAGCCGGCGCGGGCATCATCGAAACGCCATACGAACAGGATGTCTATGTGTTTAAGGCTGCTGCCCGGCAGAAAGTTTATTTCCGCATGCTCGGCCGCGGCACCGGAATGGACTACATCAACTGGAAATTGACCGATTCAGACGGCGCCGAAGTATTCAACACCTGCCTGGGTTGCGGCGAAGTCGGCGTGCGCTCGCTGACAAAGGGCGGCACTTACACGCTCACCGTCGGCAACGACAAACAGCGCGCGACGGGGACCTATCAGCTGCAGCTAATCGATGTGCCGCCGCCGAATCAGTTCTCGATAAAAATCGGCGACCAGATCAAAGATGATGTGCCCGGCCCCGGGGCTGGAAGCATAGAAAGTCCCGGAGCGGAAGATATCTACACGTTTACCGCGGCACCGCGGCAGAAAGTTTACTTCCGATCTTGGGAGCACAGCACCGGCATGTCGTATATCAAATGGCAGTTGATCGATAACGACGGCATGCAGGTGTTCGACTCCTGTTTGGGCTGCGGCGAGCCCGGCGTTCAAACTTTGACCAAGGGCGGTAGTTATACCCTCACAGTCGGCCATCAGAATAATCCCGCCACCGGTACTTATCGGGTGCAGCTTTATGATGTGCCCAAGGCGAAACAATTCTCGATCAACATCGGCGATAAGATCAGGCCCGGCATTCCAGCCGCCGGAGCGGGTACGATTGAGAGTCCGGGCTCCGAGGACGTTTATTTATTCAGCGCCACGCCGGGCCAAACGGCGTCCTTTCGGATAACCGAGCGCAGCAAAGGGATGGATTACATCAACTGGCGCTTAGTCGATGACAACGGCATGGAGCTGTTTAACAGTTGTCTTGGTTGCGGGGAGCGCGGCGTGCAGACCTTGAGTAAAGGCGGCACTTACAGCTTGACGATCGGCAATACTCGCAACCCTGCCACCGGCGATTACGGATTTGAAATTGGTTCCCGTTGAAACTCGGGTGAAAAAATTCTGTTGTATAGGAGCGGTATACTAACCGCCGGAGCCGCCCCATACGGCAAAGACGGCGGCTCTTCAGCGCGCCGCATGAAACGCTGAACCTCCTGCGAGATCATGGATCTTGGCTTACGCACCGCTGCAGCGGTGGGACTGAGAAGCAATGGAAGTCCCAATGCTCCTAAAATTGTTTGACTGCATCTGGCGGGGATCTTAGAAAGCGGAGCGCGCCGGCCCCTGTTTCAATTCCAGATTCGGTCGTCGCATCGAGCGAGAATTCCATGCCAAAAAAGTTTTACTGGCAAACCTACTTGATCGTTCTTCATCGGGCGATAGGATGGCTATGAGATCTATGACTGACCTGACGCCAAAAATCCGCATCGTTGGTATCGGCGCTTCCGCCGGCGGACTCGAATCGTTAAAAACATTCTTTACCGAAGTGCCGGCGGACTCCGGTTTTGCCTTCGTGATCATTCAGCATCTCGACCCGAATCGCGAAAGCCTCATGGCCGAGTTGCTGTCGAAGCACACAAAGATGGCAGTGACAGCGGCACGTGATCAGGTGGCGGTGGAAGCCAACCATGTTTACACCATTCCGCCCAACAAGTTTCTGTTCGTCAAAGACGCCGCTCTCCATCTCGCCGACCCGTTCTCGAACGACGGCGCGCGAATGCCGATCGATTTCTTTCTCCGTTCCCTCGCTTCGGATCAGGAGGCATCGTCGATTGCCGTGCTTTTCTCCGGCGGCGGTTCGGACGGGACTCTCGGCATTCGGGAGATCCATGGCGCCGGCGGACTGGTGATCGTCCAGGACCCCGAGACAGCGCAGCATCAGTCGATGGTGGAAAACGCCATCGCCACGGGTCTAGTGGATTATGTCCTCCCCGCGCGGGAAATTCCGGCCAAATTGATTGATTACGTGCGGCATCGGCCATCGATCGATACCTCCGATACCGACTCATCGACTGGCGCTGTCGATGGCGTTCTGAACCTTTTGGCGACCGATAACAAGCACGACTTTCGCGCGTACAAGAAAAACACCGTCCGGCGCCGGATCGAGCGCCGTATGGGCATCCATCACATTTCTGAATTATCCGAATATTACGACTTTGTGCGCGGGAATTCCGAGGAACTGGCGAAGCTCGCCAAAGATCTGATCATCAGCGTCACCAGTTTCTTCCGAGATCCCGAAGCTTTCAAAGAATTGCTCGACAAGGTCATCGCTCCGCTGGTTCAAGAGCATGACCCAAAAGAACCGCTACGGGTATGGATTCCCGGCTGCGCCACCGGCGAAGAGGCCTATTCCATCGTCATTTTGTTGCTTGAGGAGATGGCGCGGGCGAGCAAGAATACAACCCTTCAGGTTTTTGCTTCGGATATCGATCGCGAGGCACTCAAACGCGCGCGGCACGGAATTTACCCTGAAAGCATCAGCGTCGACATATCACCGGAGCGGCTCGCAACTTTTTTTATCAAACAGGACGGCGCGTACCGGGTGGATCAACGGGTGCGCGATTGCGTTACCTTTGCCGAGCATAACCTGATTCTGGATCCACCGTTCATGCGGCTCGATCTGGTCAGCTGCCGCAATCTGCTGATTTATATCGAACCGGCAGTTCAAGAGAAAATCGTGAACCTGTTGGCCTTTGCTCTGAAGCCCAGCCGTTATCTGTTCCTCGGCAAGGCGGACACCCCCGCGGATAGGAGTGAGTTCTTCGAAGCGGTGTCGAGAACTTGGCGGATGTTCCGCCGGCGAAAGTCCTTAGCATTACCCCTGGGCCGAGTTCCCCCCGGAGTGCTCAGCCGGCAAGTCAGAGACGAGGAACCGCCGCCAAGGAGACTCGGGGAGCTTAGCCAGGACGTGCTGCTGCAGCACTTCCAGGCGGCGATGGTCATGGTAAACGAGCGAGGCGAGATTCTGCATTTTCATGGCCGCACCGAAAAATATCTGACACATCCTGTGGGCGACGCCAACTTGAGCCTGTATGACATGATCGACAGACAATACTCCCTGGCGCTGCGCCTGGGTGCCGAGCGCGCCGGCCGGGAGAATCGGCAGATTGAATTGAAACTGCGCCAGTTCAATCGCCAGGATAACGATGAGCCGATCGCAGTCACCATCTCACCGGTCAGCGATCCGCGCTCAGGCAAGCGGCTGCTCGCGGTGATTTTCGAGGCTGCGGCGGCGGCGCCGCTGAAGGAGCCTGTTTTACCGCCGCGGCCGGTGGAACAGCAGGATTTCGACGTTTTCAACCAGCTTCAGGCCGAGAACGATAGACTCAAACACGATCTGCAAAGCGCAATTGAGAATTTCCAGGTAACGCACGAAGAGTTCACGGCCGCCAATGAAGAAGTGCTGGCGATCAACGAGGAGCTGCAATCTACCAACGAAGAACTGGAAACATCAAAGGAAGAACTGCAATCGGTCAACGAAGAAATGATCACCGTTAACGCCCAGCTCAACGACAAGGTGGAAGAGTTGACCACCGCTCATGATGATTTGGCCAATCTCGTCAATACATCCGAAGTGGGCACGCTGTTTCTCGACCGAGCCTGCTGTATCCGTCGTTTCACCCCCTCCATGACCCGAATATTGAATCTGCTCCCGTTGGACGTCGGCCGTCCGGTGAATCACATCGCTACGCGGATGATCGGCGTCGATCTCGTTGCCATCGCCGAAGCCGTTCTCCAGAGTCTTTCTCCTTACCAGCAGGAAGTGCTGACCGCGGACCGTCTCTGGTACATGCTCTACTGCGTTCCCTATCGAACTCAGAACAACGTCATCGACGGGCTGGTCTTTACCTTTACCGACGTCACCCGGTTAAAGCATTCGGAACAGGTGATGCGCCAGGCGCGCACCTTCGCCGAAAATATCATTCAAACCGTTAGCGAATCGTTGCTGGTGCTGGATTCGGAGCTGAAGATCGTCTCGGCCAACCAGGCATTCTACAGAACCTTTCACGTTGGGCCGGAAGACGTCGAGGGACGCCTGATTTACAATCTCGGCAACCGGCAATGGAATATTCCCAAGTTGCGCGAATTGCTCGAAGGAGTCATGCACCGAGACGGCAGCTTCGAGAATTTCGAGGTGGAGCACGAGTTTCAAGATATCGGGCGCAAAATCATGTCGCTCAACTGTAGAAAGTTCTCCGCCAGCCAGAGCGACGAGGCGCGCCTGATCCTGCTGGCAATCGACGACATCACCGAGCGGCGGCAAGCCGAAGCCGAACGCAGTTGGCTCGAAGGGGAGCTGCGTCAAGCGCAGAAGATGGAAAGCCTTGGCACCCTGGCGGCGGGGATCGCGCACGACTTCAACAACATTTTAAATATCGTGCAGGGATACGCTTTCGTCTTGCGGGATTCCAAGATCGCCGATGAATTGGTTAAGGAAAGTGTTGCGGCGATTCTTGACAGCACCACACGCGGCGCGACCATCGTTCAGCAGCTATTAACATTAGCGCGCAAGACAGAACCTAAGTTCGACTCGTTAGATATCGATGCCTTGATCGAGGAGGTGGCGCAGTTGTTCGGCAAGTCCTCTCCTCACACAATCGAAATCAAGCTCGAATTAAGCTCGCCGACCCCGCCGATTTTGGCCGATCGCAATCAGATTTTTCAAGCTCTGTTAAATCTTTGCTTGAACGCGCGCGACGCGATGCCCAATGGCGGAACCCTCAAATTGAAAACGTCGCTGGCTAATTGTAATGCCGTGCGTAATACCGTGGCTGGCTCGGAGGAGGTCACCGCCGAACAGTATGTGCGCATCGACGTCGACGATACCGGCGAGGGAATCGATGAAAACGTTCTGGGTCGAATTTTCGAGCCTTTCTTCACCACCAAAGGCGCCGGCCGGGGAACCGGTCTGGGTCTGGCGGTCGTATACGGAATTCTCAAGCACCACAAAGGCTTCATCAACGTAACAAGCAAGCCCGGCGCGGGAACGTCTTTTCAAATCTATTTACCAGTTACGAGGCGAAGCGATTGAAGGATTGACCGGAATGGAACCTGGCAATAACCACTCGCGCACCATTCTTGTGGTCGAAGACGAAGGTCTCATGCGCCGCTTGCTTCAAAGGATTCTCTGTACAGATGATACGTCGGTGCTGCTGGCCGCTGATGGTCAGGAAGCGGTGGACCTCTATCGCGATCACAAACTGGAGATCAGCGTGGTCTTACTGGATCTCGGCCTGCCCAAGCTCTCGGGTTGGGAAGTGTTCAAGAATTTGAAACAGCAAAACCCCGACGTCTGCGTGATCGTCGCCAGCGGTTATCTCGACCCGGACGTCAAGACCAGGATGCACGATGCCGGCGTGCAGTATTTCATTGAAAAACCGTACAAGCTTAATGAATTACTAGCGACCTTACACGGGGTCATTAACTACGGATGTGAGTGGCCTAATGGCTAGCCTCTAGAAGGGAGTCTTCGTGGCAAACCGCGATATCATTGTCATGGGAGCTTCCGCCGGTGGGCTGCAGGCGCTTACCCGGATTGTCAAAGACCTTCCCGAACATCTGAAGGCGGCGGTTCTCATCGTCTGGCATGTCTCGCCCTATGCCCATTCGATTCTGCCTGAGATCCTCAGTTCGGCGGGTAAACTCAAGGCTCACCATGCAGTCGAC
>DASUVS010000213.1:0-16912 GCA_036378835.1 Binatia bacterium
GGCCAGTCCTCGCGGGCATGATCTACGACAAGACTCAAACGTATGGGATGGTCTTATGGATCTTCTTGACTCTGTTGATCATTGCGACACTGTTGGTGTTGTCGTTAATTCGAGCATGGAAGATTCGCATGATCGGGACCGGCTCTCCGGTCTCGTCAAGTGCAACGACTGCTTAGCCTCGCGCTATCAAGATTTATTCGGGTGGGTTTCGTTCAAAGTGAACGTTAAAGCACGTCATGGAGGCTTACTTCGGCACGCTTGTAATCGCCGGCGGCACAGCTCATTTGCCTTGACGTAAATTGTCAATGCGCTATCTCTATCGAATCGTGCCATAAGATTTTATCGGAACTGGTTTGACCGAAGGAGTCAATATGTCCCGCTTTGGATCCAAGTACACTCTCGCTCTCGCCTTCTTTTTTCTTGTCTCGGCTGTGCTGACCACGATTTTTATCAATCCAGTTTTTTCACAGGCGCCCTTCTATCAGGGAAAAACGATCACGCTTATCATCGGCGCCGGTCCAGGCGGAATGGGTGACTTGCGCGCCCGCGCCCTGGCGTCAGTTCTGGTCAAACACATTCCGGGAAATCCCACAATCACTTTTCAATATATGGCCGGGGCTGGCGGACGTAAGGCGGCCAATCATCTTTACAACACCGCTCGGGCCGATGGTCTTACGCTGTTTCGGATCTCCAGCAGCATCATACCTTACGCGGTTTTAGGGGAATCTGGTGTTCAGTACGATATAGACAAGCTCGTTTACCTGGGAACGACGGAACATATCCTTTATTATTTGTTTAATACACGCAAGCAACTGGGTCTGGATACTTTGGCCAAACTCCGCGCTGCGTCAGGAGTCCGCATCGGCAGCGCTCCTGTGGGCCATACTGGGTATATCCAGAGCCGCGTGACTGCCTACCTGCTCGACATGAAGGAGCCTCGTTTCATTCCCGGATATGAAAATGAAGATCTCGACGTCGCTTTCGCGCGTGGGGAGGTGGACGCGCAGGTCGCTTCAACAAGTACGGTGATTGAGCACGATCTGTTAAACAAAAAATTAGTCGACTTTCACGCCGCCATCGAAGTGCCGAAAGGACGAAAAGACTCTCGTTTCGCAAAATTAAATCTGCCGGACATCGAAGAGTTCGCCAAGGCGGATAAAGAGAAAAAGCTTCTGAACATGATGCGTGGGTTCCGAGCCATCGGCACGGCTCTGCTCTTGCCCCCGGCAACTCCCAAAGATCGTATCGAGATTCTCAAAGAGGCCGTGCGAAAAACCCATACAGATCCGGCATTCATCAACGAGTACCGGAAACTCACCGGCGGCGATGAACCGACGCCGCTGATGCCTGATGAGCAAGCGAAAGTTGTCAAGGAAATTCCTCGCGATGCTGAAACGATAGAGCTGTTCAAAAAGTTTGCCGGAACCGGACCACTCCCAGCGCGCTAAGTTACCGACTGTCCATAGTCGTGCTTACCGTGTGCGGGATTTAACATGCAAGCTAAAATGGCTGCATCGGTAGATCCTAAGCCGCGCTTCAATGTTCCCTCCAGCTCTTTCCGCGGCGGCCGCTAGAGAAGCTACGATGTTGAGAGTTGATATCTCTCTTGTGCGTCTGCGCTTTGGAAACAGCTGGCCGATAATCGCGAATATCCGCCGCACACCGGCGTCAAGAAAGTGATAGGAAACCCTTGGATGGAGCAAGCTGATTGGAATCGGGAGAGTAGAGTAGCGGGTCTTAGAAGTCTTCGGAAGGCTCAATCTTATTTGATTTTGTATCGGCGCCGGTCGGCTTTTGCGGAACCGGATGCTTTTGCCGCGCCGCCTCTTCCTGCGCTTTGATTGCGTTGAGACGTTTCTGGAACCAAGTCGACTGTGGCCAGCTCCAGTTCTGATCCGTGTAGCTTGAAGTGGACTGTTTCATTGAGTTACTCCCGTATCTGGCCTCATCAGCAAGCGATATGCCAGTAATCAACGGGTATTTCTCGAGCAGAATCATGACGAAGACCGCCACTGTCATGACAGGACTCAGCCATTTTCGCTCAAATTCGAACAGTCAATTTTGCCGAAGAGGTAACGTAAATAGCGCCTCCGTGCAGAGATCTCTCCGATCTGGTCCGATCCCTCAGGGCTGATGACGGTCATCAATAAGCTGAGTAAATGCAATTCGTCGCGCTGCGGCGCAATTGTAGAATCGGCGGAATCGGCGATACAACAACGCGTCTTCACCGTCGTCGCTGGCAATTGAGCCGGCCTCTACACAAACCGCAAATTAATCGATAAACTTCCTCCCGGTAAGATTTACTCATGAATACTAATAAATACCGGTTTATTCTGTTGGGATTAATGGTTGCCGGATTAGGCATCCTCATCGGTACGATACTCTGGATCAAGTTGGCTCCGCAGCCCCGTTTCGTCGGCAGCGCGCGGAGTTCTTTGGAAGAAATGAGCCACTACGGCTCTGTGCCCGATTTCTCATTAATAGAAAGAAGCGGCAGGACCATCGGGCTCGAACAACTGCGCGGCACAATCTGGGTTGCCGACTTTATTTATACCGATTGCCAGGATACCTGCCCGCTACAGAGCGCAGAAATGGCTAGGCTCCAAGATGAACTGCCAGCGCAGAAAGCCATCAAGCTAGTGTCCTTTTCTGTCAACCCCGACAAAGATACGCGCTTGGTTCTCTCGCAGTATGCAGATCGATTTAAAGCGAGCAGCGATCGTTGGCTGTTTTTAACCGGCGGGCACGAAGAGATCAAAAACCTAGTGCAGAACGGCTTCCGCTTGAGCGTTGCTACCGCCTCTACTGATCCTGGAGTGATTCTTCATAGTCCGCGATTGGTATTGATCGACCGGCAAGCACAAATCCGCGGCTATTACGATAGCCGCGACAACCAGGCGCTTCAGCGCCTTCGCAGGGACGTCGCCATCTTAGCAAAGGGTTGAGGATTTAGTCACATGGCAAAGACAAGTAAGAACAGGCCCACCGCCAGTATCCAGGCGGCAGCACCGAGCACGGCCAAACAGCATCCGAACTGGCCAATACTCGCTCTGGCGTTCGCCGGCATGATTCTATCCGGCTATCTGACCTATTCCGCTTGGCAGGGCCAATCGGTAGCCGGATGCACAGTCGGAAGCGCGTGCGATATCGTACTCAACAGTCGATGGTCGAAACTGTTGGGCGTGCCGACTTCCTTCTGGGGTTTTTTAACCTACGCCCTTCTAGCTGCCATTGCCTGGAACAAAACCACGCCGAGTCAGTGGAAGATGGCCTGGACCGTCACGGTTATCGGATTGCTTTACAGCCTCTATCTTACCGGCGTTTCATTGATCATTTTAGAGTCCGCTTGTCCCTACTGTTTAACGTCACTAGCATTGATGGGAGCCATTTTTGCCGTGCTTCTCATGCGCAGGCCTGCTAAAATGCCAGGCTTCTCTTGGCGACCATGGCTCGGGAAAACTGCCGGAGCGGCGGTCCTACTCATCATCGCGCTCCACCTTCATTATTCAGGTTACATCGGAAAAACCGCCGGCCCGGAGGATCCCTGGGTGCGCGGCCTGGTTGAACATCTGGTCAAAACCGATGCGAAATTTTACGGCGCGTCGTGGTGCCCCCATTGCGCCGACCAAAAGGAACTTTTTGGCCCGTCTCGCTCCCGGCTACCGTACATCGAATGCAGCCCGGGTGGCCCGCGGGCGCCGCAAGCGCAAGCATGCAATGATGCCGGCATCAAGAGCTACCCGACCTGGATTATCAATGGGCAACGCTATTCCGGCATCCAATCGTTGGACAGCTTGGCTCAGGTCAGTAACTACAAGACCGAAGGAGCAAAGAAGTGAAGACATTTATTTCCCGGACGAGTCTCTTGTTTGCATTTTGGGTGGTGTCCTCACTGGCGTACTATCATACAGCAAGCGCCGACCCATCTAAGTACCCTCAATTTGCCCAACAATCGCTGCCGGCTAACGTGCCGCTAGTTCTTACATCGATTGATGAGTTGGTGGCTGACGTAAAAGCAGGCAAGAAGCCTCTGATTATCGATGTTCGAACCATGGCGGAATACCAGGAAGTTCATATCCTCGGAGCCCTTTCAGCACCACTGGCCGAGTTTAAAGAATACATGAAGAGTATCCCGAGGGATCGGCCGGTTGTTCTTTACTGAGCCTGCCCGCATCACCTGGCCAGTTTGGCTTATGGCATTCTCTATGAAAATGGCTACCGCAATATGAAGGTTCTGAACGAAGGCTTGGTCGGCTGGTACGAAAAACGTTACCCAATGGAAGGAACCAAGGTTCCTTGAATCCGGGGTCATGGCGCGCAAAAAAGCAGTCATCTTACTTAGCGGCGGCATCGATTCCGCCACCGCGGCAGCGATTGCGCGCCACAATCGCTTCGATCTTTACGCCCTCACCTTCCGCTATGGCCAACGGCATGAACGTGAGATTAAATCCGCTAACAAGGTCGCAGTCTGGTTGGGAGTTGAGGAGCACGTCATCATTGATGCCGACCTCCGTGCAATTGGCGGTTCGGCTCTGACGGACCGTATAGAGGTTCCCAAAGGCCGCTCCACATCCGAAATTGAGCACGGCATACCGATAACTTACGTGCCGGCACGCAATACCATCTTTCTCGCATATGGCTTGGCATTGACCGAAAAGATTGCCGCATCGGACATTTTTTTTGGCGCTAACCAGCTTGATTATAGCGGCTATCCGGATTGCCGCACCGAATACGTTCGCGCCTTTGAAAAGATGGCCAATCTGGCGACCAAAGCCGCCGTCCAAGGCCGAACGCGCTTGAAGATTCACACCCCGTTGATTCAACTGACAAAGGCAGAAATCATCAAGCAAGGCAGCGAGCTGGGACTCGACTACGGTCTTACCTGGAGTTGCTACGATCCAACCGACGAAGGCAAAGCTTGCGCTCTGTGCGACAGCTGTCAACTAAGGCTAAAAGGTTTCAAGGAGGCAGGACTTAGCGATCCAATTCCATACGCGGCCATCGCGAGTTAGATCTTTCAATGCTCCCTGAACCCTTTACGCCGGAATTCCTCACACAGTTGGAAACGCTTCGTTTACGCACCAGGAAAGAATTTCTCGGCAGCCATACCGGCAGCTATTCATCACCCCGGCGCGGCACAAGCTTGGAGTTTGCCGATTACCGGCGTTATTCCCCCGGAGATGATCTGCGCTATCTGGATTGGGGCATCTATGCGCGCACCGATCGGCTTTATATAAAGGTGTTCCGGGAAGAGGTTGATCTCTTCGCCTACATGTTCATCGATGCCAGCGCATCGATGGCATTCCCATCGCAGGAAGAAAAATTCTTACCCGCCGCGCATATCGGACTAGCGCTTTCCTATGTAATTTTGGCTAACCATGACCATGTCAAGCTCCATTTGTTACACGGCGACTCGATGAGCCCGGCCTCCCCCTTCTATCGCGGACGTCGCCGCATGGCTGATTGCGTGCGCTTTGCAACGTCATTAGAGCCGCGCGGTCGCCTCGATTTAGCGGGATCGCTGAGTGAGCATCTTAAGAAACTGCGGCGGCCAGGCAAGGCAATCTTGATCTCCGATTTTATGATGCCAGCACAATCCTACCAGCGCGGACTGAACTTGTTGCGAGCCCTTAATCTGGATATCGCGGTCATCCAGGTACTGAGCCGGCCTGAAATAGATCCACCATTTACTACGGGTGGCTTAAACTTGGTGGACAGTGAAACGCAAGGTGAGATTCGGCTGCAATGGAGTGCCCGCGCGCGGCAAGAGTACCAGGCGAAGCTGGCGCATCATAACTCAGAACTACGCAGTTTCTGTCATCAAAGCGGCATTCATTACTCCCTATATGTTAATGACCGTGATCTGGGGGATTTCGTTTTCGCCACCTTACCGGCGATCGGTTTGTTCAAATAAGCTTGGCTCATGGAGTTTCTCAATCCCGCGGCTCTCTACGGACTCTTTGCGCTGCCCTTGCTCCTGATTCCCTATCTCGTCCGGCGTAAACCACGCCGTGTGATCTTTTCAAGCCTGCTGTTGTTCATAGAGCATGGCAGTGAGGCAACTGCAAAGCCCTGGGGCCGCCTGCGCCTTCCGCTGGTTTTTTTTCTTCAATTGCTCCTACTCGTGTTATTGATTTTGGCGCTTGCCCAACCGGTATTCTCGGTTCGGCTATCCAATATCGCCATCGTCATGGACAATTCGGCTAGCATGCAGGCGCGCGAGGATGGCACAACTCGTGTGGCACTCGCCCGAGATCAGGCCAGGAGAGTGTTGGGTGACCTCGGTGCAAACGGCAAAGTAGATATCTTCACCATCGTGCCGCAGCTTGAAAAGGCTAACAAAGCGCCTCTTTCTCCGTCTGATGCCATAGCACTGCTGGCCGGTCTAGAAGCCTATGACCTCGCTGATGCGCCGGCTGATTACGGCGATCTATTAAGGCAGCTCGCCGAGGATCACAAATATGAGCGTGTCTACTTCGTTACCGATCGGCCCGTACGAGGCCAATCGGGTGCCGTTCGGGTTCTTACCGTGGGAAAACCGCGAGACAATCTGGCGCTAAGCGCATTTACCGTCTCGCCGTCTTCGCTGGCTAACAGGCGTTTAGAGGCGGTGGTCGAAGTTGCCAATTATTCCGCCCGCGATCAACGCGTACGAGTCGCAGTTCTGGGTGATGGCGCTGAAACTGCGCTAGCCAATCGCGATCTTCGCGTCCCGGCAGGACAAACCGCTTCCGCATCGTTTCAGGGCCTCTCCGAGAAGCGATACTATATTGCTGAAATCGACGGCAACGACGCTTTGAGCCTCGATAATCGGCAATTTGCCATTGCCGCAAATGCGCGCAGCTTAAAAATCCTGGCGATTTCCCCTCGACCTCAAGCGCTGAACAGTTTGCGCGCCATCCCCGGGGTTACCCTGACCATCGTTGCGCCGGAAGATTACCAGCAGACCGATCGTTCCAGTTTTGGCTTGGAGATTTTTCACTATGCAGCGCTGGCCTCGTTGCCGCTCAATCCATCGCTGCTTATCTTGCCTCCCGACAGCAATCCGATTGTCAAACTGGGCAATCCGATTACCGGACCGGTGGCCTCGGGTTGGCGCGAATCTCATCCACTGAGCCGATACCTCAACTTTGCCCTATTCCGCCCAACCTATGCCCGGCCTATAATTCCGCTAACTGCCGGTGAAGCAATCATCGAAACGGTTCAAGGACCACTTGCCTTCACAGTCGAGCGCCAGGGCAACAGGCACCTGGTACTCGGGTTTGACCCTTTTCCTTATTTGGGCCGAGAGAATTTGCCGATGTCGATTTTTACGCTCAATCTTCTTGAGTGGTTTACATCGGTCAGCGGCGGCAAAGGGCGAGCCACGGGCGAGCCGGTTGCCTTGGGAGCTGCCGAACAAGAGTCGTCAATCCTCACCACCCCGCAAGGGCAAAAGCATGTGCTTAAACCGGGCTCTAGTAGCTTTGCTAATACCTTTCACCAGGGCATTTACCAATTAGCTCGAGGTGCCGAGCGGCAGATATTGGCGATCAACTATCACTCGGCCAGTGAGTCGGATCTGCGGGACAGCAAGCGCATCGAATTAAAGCCGGGCGCGAGCGGCAGCAACAGCGGTTCGACACTTTTCTCTTTTTGGCCCTATCTGCTAATGGCGTCATTACTGCTTTTGATTATCGAGTGGTTCTTTGTCCCGCCAGCCGACCGCAGACGATTGCCGGTGACAGCGCCTCGGCCCACATGAACACTCTGTTGGCAGATGTAGAGTTTGCTAAGCCATTGGTTTTCTGGCTGCTGATTGGACTGCCGGTACTTTGGTTTTGGTTCGCCGACCGGAGATGGTTCGTCCTCATTTGGCGCACGCTGATTTTGGCTATCTTAATCGTCGCTTTGGCCGATCCGCAATTCGTCACCAAACAGACCCGTCGTGAAAGCGAAGACCGTATTTTCGCGTTCGACGTTTCGAAAAGTATTTCCCCGAATATGCGCCAATGGATGGACAGCTCGACGCAAGATGCGCTTGCTCCTGATGACACCGATCACACGTTGGTTTTCGCTGGCGAGGCAAAGGACACTTCAAAGTGGCGCGATTGGATAAAAAGCGGCCCTGCGGTGCAGGACGGCATTCGGCCGGAGAATACTAATCTTCAGAAGCTTTTCGAAAACCTGCTCTCGCTCCCGTCGGCGCCCCGCAGCCTCTACTTATTTACCGATGGGTGGGAGAACCAGGGCAATCTAGAATCGATGTTGCCCGCCATTGCCGCCTCCGGTTTGAAAGTTTATCCGATTGTGCCGACGCAGCAGTTGGGCCTTGCCAACGTAACTGTTTCCAAACTCGTGGCGCCGACTCAGGGAGACGCCGGCGAAGCGGTAAACATCAAAGTAGTGCTGAAGAACCAGAATAGTCGCGAGGTCGATGGAACTTTGACTCTGACCCGCAACGGCGTAACCTTCAAAACCGATCCTGTGAAGCTAAAACCCGGCAGTCAGATTTTAAGCTATCAAAGCACGCTTGCGGACGGACCGCTAAATTCGTATCGCGCCAGCTTCACAGCCCGTCAGGACGGGTCCGATCAATTTGAACCGGATAACCACGCGCTCGCCTGGACCAGCGTGCGTAGCAAGGGAAAAATCCTCATCGTCAGCGGTCGAACTGAGGGCGGAAGGTACATTGAAGAGATCCTGCGCCGCCAGGGTTTCGAAGTGACCTCGCGCAGCGCCGCTGCCGCACCGACGCCAAACGGCTTCAATATAGTGATTTTTAACAATGTCGAACGCGAAAAACTCACCGCAGCATATCTCAGCGCAATCGAAAGGTACGTTAGCGGCGGCAATGGCTTCATAATGCTGGGCAGTGAGTGGAGTTTCGGACCGGGGGGATATCGCCGCACCCCAATCGAAACGGTTTTGCCGGTTGAGTTTAAAGATCCGCCCAAGCAGGAAGAGAAAAATCGAGCCATTATACTGGTCATCGATAAATCCGGTAGTATGCGGGAAGATAACCGGATCTTGTACGCTCAAGAGGCTGCCAAGGCTGTCGCGCGGCAGTTGAAGGACACCGATCTGCTCGGGGTCATTGGCTTTGACGTTGAGCCATTCGTGGTGGTGCCGCTCGCCAGCGTTGGCAGCCTAAGAGGATCATTCAATACACAGATCGAGCGGCTGAAACCTGCGGGTCGAACCGTGATGCTTCCGGCTATCATAGAAGCTAAACGACAGCTTGAAAGACAAAATGCCGGGCGCAAACATGTCATCGTGCTCAGCGATGGAGAAACCGGCGGAAGCGGCGGCGATTTCATCGATCTGGTCAACGTCATGAAGGCCGAACAACAAATTACGGTGTCGGCCATTGCTATTGGCGCAGAAGCAAACATACCGCTCCTGAAGAGAATCACCCAGTACGGCGGCGGCTTTTTTCACCACATCTACGATCCGACGACGCTGCCGCAGATTGTGCTGCAGCGGGTTCAGGAGAAGCAAAAAGACGAGCCGCCACCACCGGAACGCGACTTGATACCTGTCCAAGAAAGAGGCTCGGAACTGCTGGCAGGCTTATCGGGCAAAGCATATCCGCCGTTGCGCGGTTTTATCGAAACCGAGCTCAAGCGCGGCGCGCAGTTGGATCTCTCAATCGCCAAAGAGGGACGGAAAGCTCCACTGCTTGCATCCTGGCGCTACGGCCGAGGCAAAGCAGTCGCTTTAACCACAGACCTGGAAGGGCGATGGAGTCGAGCTTGGATCCAGTGGGGAGGCCTGCCGGAGTTTTGGGAAAAGGTTCTGGACTGGATTCGCCCCACCGCTGATACCCCCATACCACTTCACGAAACAAGGATTAGCTTGCTCGGCAGCCAGCCAATCCTGGATCTTTATCTATATGAGGAGACACCTTCAGATAGTCAATTTCGCTTCACAGCAAGCGGAAACGGCACTAAAAGCGAAGGTATACTCAAAAGAATCGCTACCGGTCATTTACAGGCTGCCCTGCCGACCTTACCTGTCGGTGAATATCGGATCGATCTTGTGGAAGAGCGCAAGGGTCGCCAGATCGCCTACCCTCCTGTGGGATTTACCGCGACGTACGACCCCAAACGTGAGTTGCCGCGCCCCGACGTAAACTTAGCACTGCTTAGGAGACTAGCTGAGGCGAGCAGCGGGGAAATAAACCCTATTTCCGTAGAAAAAATGGAAAGACAACATACTACCGCCGTTCATCAACCTGTTCGGGCGCCGTTGATCGTCCTTGCATTTGGGCTTTTTATTTTTGAAATCGCCGTAAGAAGGTTGCTTTTGGGCGAGTCCTGATCCGCTTCCATGGGATCCCGCTACCCGGATTCGGGGTTGACACACCCAGCTAAACGGTTTATTTAGTGTAAAGTTTGTATGCAACTTCGATTCCCATATGGGGACCCTGAAAGCCGCTGCGGCCAAGCGCTGTGCTTCAAAGGGTTTCGCGCTGGTTATAGTCTACTGATATGGTTTGCCGTGCTTATAGCAACTGGAGCGACGAAGCCGGCAGACGCCGAGACCATTAAACAAAAATCGGTGCGCAAGGTCGGCAAGGGTAAAGTATCGGCCCCTACTCCGCCGATCCGGCGGCTGACGAATAACACGTTATTGCCGCCGCGGGAGTCAACGTTCCCCGATCTTTGGCAGAGGCAGGAACACATTATTCACCGTATCCGTTCTGGAGATACCCTACCCGGAATCCTGGACCTATTCAGCTTGACCCCCGGCGAGAAGGAGCTCTGGTACCGCTCGGTCCGCCAACATTTCCGATCCGGAAAGTTGGCTGCCGGAAGACAAGTTCATCTCTATTTCGCCAACCCGAACATCGATGATAACAGGGGTGGCGAGTCGTTGATGGCGGTGGAGGTCGATTTCGATGACGCCATGGATCTGACGTGGGAGAAGAACGGCCGGAGTGTTTTTTTTGCACGACGGGAAAAGCCGGTCGATGTTGAGTTGAGAACCGCCACCGCAACTATCGACGACTCGCTATTCACATCGGGTATGAAGGCCGGTATCCCAAGCAGCCTACTTTCACAGTTGGTCGATATTTTTACCTGGGATGTTGATGTTGAGAAAGAGATCCATCAAGGCGCTAGCTTCAAGATATTATACGAACAACGCAGCACACGGGGCCAATCGGACAAGGCCGAACGGCGGATTCTGGCCGCAGAATTAACCAATGCTGGGCAAAAAATGACTGCCATCTATTTTGAGAAGCAGAAAGGCATCGGCTCGTATTACAACGCCGAGGGCAGAAGTTTAGCTAGGTCCTTTCTTCGATTCCCGGTGGAATTTACCAATATCACCTCAAAGTTCAGCGACTCACGGTTCCATCCGGTTCTAAAGACCAGCCTGCCGCACACCGGTGTCGATTTTGCCGCGGAACGGGGCACGCCGGTCCGAGCTGTGGGCGACGGAGTTATCAATCAAGCCGGTTGGAGTGGCAGTTATGGCAAATTAGTCGAAATCCAGCATGATGCCACCTTTACGACTCGCTACGCCCATCTCGACGGTTATGGGCGTGGGGTCCAAAGAGGTACCGTCGTTAAAAAGGGACAAATCATTGGATTTGTCGGTTCCACCGGCAGAACCACCGGGCCCCACCTCCATTTCGAGCTCTATAAGGATCAACAATATATAAACCCATTCAGCCTCGATTTTCCTGCCGAAGATACCATAGAGCCCGCATTGTTAACTCTGTTTGAAGACCAGAAAAATACCTTCCTAATGGAATTGACCTCCTTGCCTCAATCCTAAGTTGGTTGCCTGCGGCTCTCGCCGTGATCCTGTAGCAGTCTTAAAATCGTCTAGAACCTCAGTTTCTACCTGTGCGCAGTTCAGGTCTTCGCGCATCGCTGTCATGGTTCTGAAGTAAACGCAACTGAGATTTGCCGATAACGAGGCCGGAAGGCTATCGTCCGGTTGTAGGCAACCCCCTCGGCAGCTAATCTCTATTGATATCGATGATTTCAGCAGGGCTTCTGGACGATGCGAAAATCGGGTTGTACACTCTGATCGTCCCGCAGCTACCTTAGCGATTAGGCACTGACATGATGCAAAAGGCCGTGATCTTGAGCACCGGCGACGAACTCACCACCGGACGGGTGATCGACACGAACTCGGCAGCTATCGCGAAACGCCTTTCCACCATCGGGATGGAGGTGCAAGCGGTTCTGAAAGTCGGCGACAACAAAGATCAACTCCTGTGGGCGCTTCGCCAAGCCCGGGCGCTGGGGGACATTGCGATCGGTAGCGGCGGCCTTGGACCAACCAGCGATGATCTCACAACCGAAGTCGTCGCGGAGTTTCTCGGATGTGACCTTCGACAGGACGAACAAATCGCGAGAGAACTTCAGCAGCGCTTCAAAGAGCGACGTCTCAGTTGGTCGGCCAATTCCTTGAAGCAGGCGCTGTTTCCAGGGGGAGCGACGATCATTTCTAATCCCGTGGGAACGGCACCCGGTTTTTACGTGCCGATTGGGCAGGATAAGACGCTCGTGTGGCTTTCCGGGGTGCCGCAAGAAATGGTCGCTATGCTCGATCAGACGGTTTTACCGTGGATCGAGCGCCAGCGGGACAAACCTCTACAGGCTTTTTCCTGCACGTTCAAGATTTACGGAGTCACTGAGGGCAAGCTTGATGAACTGCTACGACCTGTGAATTTGGGGAACTATGGGAAGTTATCCTTTCGCGCGCATTATCCCGATCTTTCTTTACGGCTAACCGTTCGAACTCAGCGCGCGGATGGAACAGTTCTTTTTGAGACTCTCAAAGACGCAATCAGGGCAATCCTGAGCAAGTACATTTATGCCGAAGGCGATACCACTCTGGAAGAGGTTATCGGCCGATTACTTACGGACAAGCAGCAAACTCTTGCCCTGGCGGAGTCTTGCACCGGCGGTTACATCAGCCACCGGATAACTCGCATTGCCGGTAGCTCCGCTTATTACTATGGCGGTGCGGTAACTTATTCCAATGAGGCGAAGATGCGGTTTCTCGGCGTCCGCCCGGAAACTTTACAAGAACACGGTGCCGTCAGCCGTGAAACGTCCCTAGAAATGTCGGCGGGTATCAAGCACCGCACCGGTGCAGATGTTGGGCTGAGCGTCACCGGTGTCGCGGGTCCTGGAGGAGGCAGCGCGACAAAGCCCGTCGGCACAGTTTGGGTCAGTATCGCTAAAACTGGAAGCCATGAAGCGAAGCTTTTTAGGTTCGCTGGCGATCGCGAGTACATTATTCTCGGCACGTCGCAGGCTGCGCTGAATTGGCTCCGTATCAGCCTTCTCCAATGAGGTTAAGCGTTAGCCGTGATTCGCGCGTTTATCGGAGTGCAGATTGCTCCCGAGGTCCGCGCCCGAATTTCCGCAGCGATAACGCAGTTGACCCCGGCAATTTCCGGGATCCGCTGGGTCCGAGAAGAGAACTTCCATTTTACGCTGAAGTTTCTCGGTCTTATAGAAGAGCCGCAAATCGAGCCCATCAGTAATGCTTTTGCTCAAGCGATTCTGCCCTTTCGGCGTTTTACTATTAATGCTAAAGGTTTGGGAGTATTCCCCGATATTAAAAAGGCTCGCGTGTTATGGGTCGGTCTGGAAGGGAATGACCTGACGGCCCTGGCAAAGAGTGTCGAATCTGTGTTAGAACCCTTCGGCTTTCCCCGTGAAAACAGAATCTTTCGGCCCCACTTAACCGTAGGCCGATGGCGCCATCCGAGGGGATCACAGCAAGAACTCGGGGGTAAGCTCAAGCGCTGGAAGAATTTTGAGTTCGGCGCATTCGCTGTCGATCAGGTGGTGCTTTTTCAAAGCGTGCTTAAATCGGACGCCGCGGTGTATCGACCGCTTAAAACGGTCTCGCTCGCCGGCGATTGAACGACATCGTAAAGGATCAATTTTAAGGAGACAAAATCCATGGATATAAACCGGGAGAAAGCCCTCGATCTAGCAGTCAGCCAAATCGAAAAACAATTCGGTAAGGGCGCGATCATGAAGCTTGGCGAGGGAGGTGTGACAAAAGACGTTCCGGTGATCTCGACCGGCTCTCTTGGGCTCGATATCGCTCTCGGTATCGGCGGCGTGCCGCGCGGCCGAGTAATCGAAATATATGGCCCTGAATCATCCGGTAAAACGACATTGGCGTTACAGATCGTTGCCGAAGCGCAGAAGCAAGGCGGCATGGGAGCGTACGTCGATGCCGAGCATGCCTTGGATTTGGGTTACGCTAAAAAGCTCGGAGTCAAGACGGACGATTTGTTAGTTTCACAACCGGACCACGGCGAACAAGCCTTGGAAATCGCCGAGACTCTGGTCCGTAGCGGCGCCATCGATGTCCTGGTGATCGACTCAGTTGCCGCACTCGTCCCCAAAGCGGAAATTGAAGGTGAGATGGGTGATTCGCACATGGGGTTGCAGGCGCGACTGATGTCCCAGGCCTTGCGCAAACTCACCGGAACCATCGCGCGCTCCCACACCGTTGTCATCTTTATCAACCAGATCCGTATGAAGATCGGTGTGATGTTCGGCAATCCGGAAACCACTACCGGCGGCAATGCTCTAAAGTTTTATGCGTCGGTGCGGATGGATATTCGCCGGATTGGCGCGCTGAAAGACGGTGATAATATTGTTGGTGGGCGCACCCGGGTAAAGGTAGTTAAAAATAAGATGGCGCCGCCATTCAAAGAAGCCGAGTTCGATGTGCTTTACGGCACTGGCATTTCTCGCGACGGGGAGATTGTCGATCTCGGCAGCGAAATGGGCATCGTCGAGAAAAGCGGGGCCTGGTATTCGTTCGCCGGCGATAGAATCGGCCAGGGACGCGAGGCGGCGAAAAATTTTCTGAAAGAGCATCCTGAGATCGCTCAGCAAATTATGTCAAGGGTGATGGAGCGTGTCGGCTTGAAACGAGAGGAAGCTCCTGTTACGACGGGAAATGTAGACAGGAAAGAAAAAGCGAAAGTAAAGTGACAAAACGTTAGTCGCGGATCTGAACCGAACGAGTCGCACACCCAAATCGCCTGAGTCGGAGGAGGAGGCGCTTCAATCCGCCCTTCGATATCTCAGCTACCGCGCCCGCAGTGAAGCGGAGCTACTCGCTTATCTATCCAGGAAAGGCTATTCAGCCGCCGCCCGCGAGAAGGCTCTGGGAAAACTCCGCTCTCTCAATTACATTAATGATGAGTCCTTTGCGCGCAATTGGGCCTCGTCCCGAGCCGCCGGCCGGAACTACGGACCCAAGAGAATTGAGCAGGAACTAAAGGCAAAGGGTATTGGGCAGCCGTTGATCCGGGATGTAATCGGCGCGATCTTCTCTCAGGGAGACGAAGAAACGAACGCCAAAAACTTGCTGGAGAAAAAATTTAAAGGAGTGAGTTTTCGAGATCCCAAAGTCCTTCGTCGGGCGAGCGCGTTTCTCGCACGCCGTGGTTATAGCAATCAGGTTATTTTTAGTTTGATGCGGCGCCGCCCGGAGGACGATTTAGAGCCATGATGACTGGAAACGATATTCGCAGATCCTTCTTGGATTACTTCACGAAGCAATCTCATACAGTTGTGAAAAGTTCTTCTCTGGTGCCCGAGAAGGATCCAACATTGCTCTTCACCAATGCCGGCATGGTGCAGTTTAAGAACGTTTTTCTTGGCCAGGAACGGCTGTCCTATTCGCGCGCCACAAGCTCGCAGAAGTGTTTGCGCATCAGCGGCAAACATAACGACCTGGAGGCGGTCGGGAGGGATACCTATCATCACACGTTCTTTGAGATGTTGGGCAATTGGTCCTTCGGCGATTATTATAAGGCCGAAGCGATTGAATGGGCCTGGGAGCTCCTGACCCGGGAGTGGAGTTTGCCCAAAGAGAAGCTCTGGGCGACCGTATACCTCGACGACGATGAAGCGGAGCGTCTTTGGCCCAGGATTAGCGGGCTCCCGGCTGAGCGCATTCGGCGCTTTGGTGAGAAGGAAAATTTCTGGGAGATGGGCGAGACCGGACCCTGCGGGCCCTGTAGCGAGATCCATCTCGACCGCGGACCTGAAGCTTGCGACAGGAAGGGCCTGCCGGGGCATGTCTGCCAAGTCAACGGCGATTGCGCCCGCTACATTGAACTATGGAATCTTGTTTTTATTCAGTACAACCGCAAAGAGAACCGCGAGCTGGAAGAGCTGCCATCCAAACATGTTGATACCGGCATGGGCTTGGAACGCATTACTGCGGTGATGCAGAATGTACTATCGAATTACGATATCGATTACATGCGCGAGCTGACGGCGGCGGTCGAAAATTTGGCCGGCAAACGTTACGGCGCTGATGCGACGGCCGATATTTCCTTTCGTGTGATTGACGATCACGCCAGAGCTGTCAGCTTTCTCATTGCCGATGGTGTGATGCCTAGCAATGATGGGCGTGGCTATGTCTTACGACGATTGCTTAGAAGGGCAGCCCGTCACGGCCGCCTGATCGGATTGAAGGAACCGTTTCTTTATCAAATCGCGAGCACGGTCGGAAAAGTGATGGGGGAGGCGTATCCTGAGCTTCAAACTGAAGCACCGCGCATCCGTGAGATCATCCGCAGTGAGGAAGAGCGCTTCAGTGAAACGTTGGAGAAGGGACTTGTCCTCCTCGAGGACGCTGCCGCAAAACTGAAACAGGAAAACAAGAAGATGCTGCCGGGCGAGGTTGCTTTTCGCCTGTACGACACTTACGGGTTCCCTCTCGACCTGACTGAGGACATTCTTCGCGCCGAGAATATTTCTGTCGATCAGCACGGTTTCGAAAATCTCATGGACACACAACGTTCCCGGGGTCGTGAAGCCCGGGCGATTGCGATGGACGTTTTTGACCAGGTTGCGGTTGCGGACACGGTGATAGCAACTAAATTCATCGGCTACGATCAACTCGAGGCAGAGTCGAC
>DASUVS010000214.1:0-15652 GCA_036378835.1 Binatia bacterium
AAGAAAGGGGTCGGTCATTATGGCGCACAATTTTGAAGTCATTGATGCTGACGGCCACATCACTGAAGAGGATAACCAGCTCAAACAGTATATGGACGCGCGTTATCGCGATCGCGCCGCTACCCTGACGCCGCGCGATAGCTGGGATCGTTCGATCGGCGGAACATTAGGGACTCGCGCGAGAGACGCGAGAAGCTGGCTCGATGCGATGGATCGGGGCGGTGTTTCGACGGCGGTGCTTTATCCGACCAATGGTCTCAGCGTCGGTTGGATCCGCGAGCCCGATGTGGCGGTGGCATATTCCAAGGCATGGAACGACTTTGCTTCGGAAGAGTTTCAGAAAGTCAGCCCAAGGCTTAAGGCGGTGGCGCTGGTCCCGTTTCAAGATGTGCCCGAAGCGGTCAAGGAGCTGCGCCGCGCGGTCACGGAACTCAAGTTGCCGGGTCTCATGCTGCCGGCAGTAGGGTTGAGACTGCCATTGGGGCACGAGAGCTTCTGGCCCATTTACGAAGAAGCGGAGAGGCTCGATTGCATGGTCGGGGTTCACGCCACCGTGCGCGGGCCGCATTATTTCGCCGCCGACATGTTCGATCAGTTCATCGAAGTTCATACGCTATCTCACTCCTTTGCTCAGATGATGCAGTGCACGAGCATGATGTTCCGCGGCGTTTTTGATCAATTCCCCAAACTCCGGGTTGCTTATATGGAGGCGGGTTGTAGCTGGGCGCCCTACTGGTTCGGGCGAATGAATGAGGAATGGGAAAAGCGCGGCGTGGTGGAAGCTCCCAAATGCAAGAAGAAACCGACGGAATACTTCAAGGAAGGGCGGATCTACTTCCATGCCGAGGACTACGAGCCGTTGATCGGGGCCACCACCGAGGTGATATCGCACAATGTTATTTATTATGCTTCGGACTACCCGCATTGGGACACCGAGTTTCCTGAAAATATCGATCACCTCGCCAGACGAAAAGATCTCAATGACGAGGCCAAGAAATGGCTGCTCGCCGAGACCGCGAAAAAACTTTACAACCTCAGCTGAGGCCGACCTATGGCAACAAGACGTAAAGTTTGCTTTACCGGTCCGACACGGCTCAAGGTCGCCGAAGAAATTTTGCGCGGCGCCGGTTGTGAACTGGTGTTGGGGAAAAACCAGGATGACTTTCGCGAGTACAAATATCCGAGACGCGAGCTGGTCGAACTGATTGGTGACTCCGCGGTGGTGTTTCCCTCCGGTCGCGATATCATCGGCGGCGAGATTCTCGACTCGTGCGCCAACCTGCAAGCCGTGGTCAAGTCGAGCATCGGCATCGAAACCGTTGATGTCGATGCTGCTACCGATATCGGCATTCTCTGCTGCAACAGCCCGACGCCGGAAAATTACCTCGGGGTTGCCGAGGCTACGGTGGGATTGATGGTGATGCTTTTTAAACGCCTCAAATTCAACGAAGCTTTGCTGCGCCAGGGCGGGTGGAAGGAGCCGCAGAACCGCGGCATGCTGATGATCGGCCGGACCATTGGGATCATCGGCGTCGGCCGCATTGGGCGCAACGTCGCCAAACGCTTGAGCGGCTGGGATCTGAACTTTCTCGGTTATGATCCGTATGTCGATCAGGAAACGGCGGCTCCTCTCGGCATCAAGATGGTCTCATTGGAGCAGTTGCTCGGAGAATCGGATCTGGTGACGATTCATGTCGTTCTGACCCGGGAAACGCGAAAGATGATTCAATTGCCGCAGCTCAAGATGATGAAGAAGACCGCGTACATCGTCAATACGTCCCGCGGTCAAGTGTTCAACGAGGCCGATCTGGCGCAAGCTCTTAATGAAGGGATCATCGCCGGGGCGGCGTTGGATGTTTTCGATGAAGAACCGACGCCGCTGGATAATCCCCTGCGCCAGGTCGATCCCACCAAGCTGACCATGACGCCGCACATCATCGGCAACAATCCGGGCTCCCTGGAAGCCGGTCAGCGGCTCGCCGCGCAAAGTATTCTTTCGATTCTCGACGGCAAGCCGCCTGACACCGTCGTGAATCCCAAAGCGATCCCGCTGTGGAAAGAGCGCTTTTGGCCGTGAACCTCTGACTGACTTATCTTTTGACAACCGGTTCATTGAAGCGATAGAAAAAGGCTGGGCGAGAGATCACGCTTGGAAGTGTTTGCCGCCGTTCGCAGCAGGAGAATACCGATGAGAGAAAGCAAAAGACTGACCCTCGCATTGGCGCTCCTGGCAGTGCTGGGGTTAGGCAAGATCCCGGCGCGCGCCGCTTCAGCTCCCGATCAGATGGTCGGTATTCACTCCTCGCGAGTCATGTCCCAATCGCTCCCCTGGATGGCGCAGGAAGCCGGGCTATTTAAGAAGTACAATCTCGATTTCAACCTGGTATTTATTTCATCCTCGAGCATTGTCACCGCCGCGCTGCTCGGCGGCGACGCCGAGATGACGGTCACCGGCGGCATCGGCAATGTCAACGCTTACGTGCGCGGTTCCACCGATGTGGTCTTCATCGGCGCGATCAAGAACGTTATGACCCAAACCATCGTCGCCGGCGGCAACATCAAAAGACCGGAAGACCTGAAGGGGAAGAGAATCGGCGTGAGCCGCATCGGCGGCAATTCCCATTATTTCACCCTTCAAGCGCTGCGCAAATTCAACATGGATCCGAACCGCGATGTTTCTTTCATGCAGACCGGCGGCGATCCGGAGACCTTTGCGGCATTGATAAGCGGGTCGCTTGAAGTTGCCAATTTGACGCCGCCGACCGATGCGCTTGCGATCTCACGCGGCTATCACTATGTGATCTATGGTCCCGATCTGAAGATTCCTTACGCCGCCACTGCTTTTGTTACCAAACGTTCCGTGATCGCAAAGCGGCCGCAGGTGGTGGGAAATTTTATGCGGGCCATGGCGGAGACGGCCAAGATCATGCACACCGACCGGGAATTTGTTTACAAGGTGCTTGGCAAGTACCTGCGAATTACCGATAGAAGCGTGCTCGACTCTGCTTACAATGCCGAGATCAAAGCGCTCGAGCCGCGGCTTGCGATCAAGACCGAAGCGTTGCAAGCGATTCTTGACGAAGTGGCCCAAACCGATCCGCGGGCAAAGAAGGTCAAACCGCAAGAGCTCATCGACAGTCGTTACCTGGACGAAATGGAAAAAAGCGGATTCATGGAGCAACTCTGGGGGAAGAAGAAGGAGCTATGATGCGAAATTTTTTTCCCGCGATTTACTTTCTGCTTGTCGCGCCGGTTTGGACTCATGCCGCTTCGGCCCCTGACAAGCTGGTGGGTATCCACTCTGCGCGGGTGATGTCGCAGTCCTTGCCGTGGATGGCCGATGAGGCCGGCCTGTTCAAAAAATACAATATCGATTTCAACCTGGTATTTATTTCTTCCTCGAGCATCGTCACGGCGGCCTTGCTCGGCGGCGATGCTGAGATGACTTTGACCGGCGGTATCGGTAACGTGATCGCTTACGTCCGGGGTTCGACGGATGTGGTTTTCGTCGGCGGGGTCAAAAACGTCATGACCCAGAGTCTGGTCGCAGGAGGAGCTCTCAAACGACCGGAGGATCTCAAAGGGAAGAGGATCGCGGTCAGCCGGATTGGCGGCAACACGCATTATTTTACCATCCAGGCGCTGCGGCGGCACGGCCTCGAACCCAATCGGGATTTCAGCTTCATGCAAAGCGGCGGCGATCCCGAGTCGCTCGCGGCTTTGATGACCGGCAACGTTGAGGCAGCCGCGCTCACCCCGCCGTCCGACGCCAAAGCTCTCGCAAATAAATTCCATTATGTACTTTACGGGCCCGATTTGAAGATCCCGTATGCGGCCACGGCGTTCGTGACCAAGCGTTCGGTGCTCACCAAACGCCCGCAGGTCATTGGTAATTTCATGCGCGCCATGGCCGAAACCGCCAAGCTCATGCAGACCGACCGGGAGTTTGTTTACAAGGTGCTCGGCAAATATTTACGCGTGACCGAAAAACCGATCCTGGATGCCGCCTACAACGCCGAAATCAAGGCGCTCGAACCGCGGCTGGCGATCAAGGCGGAAGCCATCCAAGCGACTCTCGATGAAATCGCCCCGAATGACCCGCGCGCCAAAAAAATATCACCGGAAGAGCTCATCGATCGGCGTTATCTTGATGAAATGGAAAAGACCGGGTTTTTTGATCAGCTATGGGCCAAAAAATAGTTCGAGGAGGAGCCATGGAACAAACGATCATCTCGTCGGATTCTCATGTCATCGAAGTTCCGGATTTGTGGGAGAAGGGTGTGCCGTCATCGTTTGCCGAGCGCGCGCCGAAAGCGTTTTTCGATGAAAAGCGCGACGCCTGGATGTTCGGCTCGGCTGAGGTGCCCGTGCAAGCAGTGGGCGGCTTGTTCATGGCCGGCCAGCGCCCGGACCAGGTAGAGAGTTTTCGCCGCGCCGGTTTTTCCGTCGCCCGGCCCGGCGGCTGGGATCCGCTCGAGCGGATGAAAGACATGGTCACAGACGGTGTCGCCGCTGAAGTCCTTTATCCCAGTCTCGGTCTCGGTTTGTTCTGCCTCGAAGATGCCGCGCTTCAGGAGGCGCTGTTTAGAACCTACAACGATTGGTTGATCGATTATTGCCAGAAAGTGCCGGACCGGCTCTTTGGTATTGCGCTTATTTCCATGTTCGACATCGATCACGCCATTGCCGAAATGAAGCGCTGCAAGGAGCAGGGGATTGTCGGCACCATGATCTGGCAAGTGCCGCATCCCAAGCTGCCTTTTAGCGCCGAACACTATGAACGATTCTGGGCGGCATCCCAGGATCTGGAATTGCCGGTTCATCTGCACATCCTGACCGGTTTCGGCGACAGCATGCATCGCCAGACCAGTCACGGCATCCAGCGCTATCGTATCGGCGTGCAACAGACTCGAGAAATCGAGGACGCTCTGTTCGACATCATTTTCACCGGAGTATTGGAACGTTATCCGCAGCTTAAAATCGTTTCGGTGGAGAATGAAATTGGCTGGATGCCGTTCTGGCTGGGGCAATGCGACAAAGCCTTCAAGCGCCATCGACACTCGGAGAAGCTGACGATCGATAAGCCGCCCAGCGAATATTTTCGCCGGCAGGTTTATGCGACCTTCTTCAACGATCCGGTCGGCGCCAAACTGTTTTCATGGTGGGGATGCGACAACTTCATGTGGTCCAATGACTACCCACATCAAAATTCCACCTGGCCCAACTCGCGGGATGTGATTGCGCGTGATATGGGTCATCTCGATGCTGCCGCCCGGCAGAAACTGCTCAGCAGCAACGTCACTAAGCTTTATCAAATAAAAGTAGCGGATTCGTTACCCGATACCCGTGTGGGCGCGACGGCAGCGCACGCCTGAATGAGGAGGAGCAATCATGGAATTGAGAGAAGCGGTGAAAGTCCTGGATTCCGACGCTCATGCGCGGGATCTCGATGAAAATCTTCGGCCCTATCTGAACGAACCCTACCGGAGCCAAAGAGCGCCATTTTTTCTCCGAGAAACTTACGACCGCAATCTAGGCGGGACGCTAGGGTTTTCCGGGGCGAAACACGAAGAACGTCTCGCAGCCATGGACACGCAGCAAATCGATAGCGCGGTCATGTATCCGACAAGCGGGTTGGGTATCGGCGCGATCCGCGATCCGGCGTTCAATGCGGCGCTGTGCCGGGCCTATAACGATTATATTGCGGATTACTGCAAGACGTCGCCGCGTCTGAAAGCGGTGGCCAACCTCCCGGTCAACAATCCCGCCGAAGCGGCCAACGAGCTCAATCGCGCGGTGACAAAACTCGGGCTCTGCGGCGGCATGTTGGCGGCGCAGTCTCATATGAAAAATCTTGGCAGCCCCGAGTTCTACCCGCTCTATGAAGAGGCGCAGCGGCTCAATACGCCGATTGCGATTCATGCTTTCGGCGGCGACGAGCCCGGCACCGAGATTTTCGATAAGTTCATCTGCCTGCACACCACCGGCCACCCGTTTCCGGTGCTGCGCCAGCTGACGGCAATAGTCTTCGGCGGTATTCCCGAACTGTTCCCCAAACTAAAGATCGGCTATCTCGAAGTCGGATGCGGCTGGATACCGTATTGGGCGGAGCGGATGGATGAAGAGTGGGAAAAACGCGGCAAGGCCGAAGCTCCGCTGTGCAAGAAAAAACCGAGCGAGTATCTGACCAACGGCAACAGCTATTATGGTTGCGAGCCCGAAGAGAAGATGATGGGCTACGTGGTCAACGAGATCGGCTCGAAGACATTGATGTATGCCTCCGATTATCCGCACTGGGATATGAGTTGGCCTGAATCGGCGACCATTGTGTGGAACCGTGAGGACCTGTCGGTGGAAGCTAAAAAGGATATTCTGCTTAATAACGCCAAGCGATTTTACAATCTTTCGTAGCGCTTAAAGCGGCCGTCGGTCTTGAGTATTTCTGCTGCGGACCGGCGGCGATTTCTTCATTTACCGAAAGGAAGACATATGATTCAAACTAAAGGGTTGACCGGGGCGCAATCCATGCTGCGCGTCCTCGCAAGAATGGGCGTGGAGAAAATTTTTGCGTCGCCGGGGTCCGAATGGTCGCCGGTGTGGGAGGCGCTCGCGGAACCGGGCGTCGAAGGCATGCCGCAGTATCTGAGCACGCGCCACGAAGAAGTAGCCGTCGGCATGGCAAGCGGATACGCGAAGGCCACCGGCAAACTGCCGGCGGTCATGATCCACACCACAGTGGGCTCGCTGCACGCGACCATGGGCATGCGCGGCGCGATTCGCGAACAGGTGCCGATGGTAGTCTTCAGCGGTGAATCGATTGGCTATGGCGAAGACGAAGGACCGGATCCGGGAGGGCAGTGGTTGGGCCATCTCTCCAATATCGGCGGCCCGGCGAAGATGGTCGAGCAAACGGTGAAATGGAGTTTCGGTGTTAACAACAAAGCGATTTTGCCGGCGACAATTCAGCGCGCCTGTCAACTCGCAATGGCCGCGCCCAAGGGGCCGACGTTCGTATCTTTGTCGATGGAGCATCTGTTCGACAAGATGATCAAAGACGTTCCCTCGGTTGGCTTCGCGCCCGGAGCGACCGCCGATCCGAAGGGCATCGAGGAGCTCGCCAAGCTGCTAGCCGGCGCGAAAAACCCGGTCATTGTCACCGAAGATTCGGGGCGCACGGCAAAGTCCGTCCATTGCCTGGTCGAGATTGCCGAGCTTCTGGGGTGTGTGGTTGTCGAAACCCGCAGCACGGGCGCGCTTAATTTTCCGCGCACTCATCCGCTGCACAGCGGCTATGATCCACGCAAAGCTTTAGCGGGCGCGGACGCGATTCTCTTGCTGGCGGTAATCGCGCCGTGGCATCCGGCTTCGGCGACGCCGTCGCCCGGCGCCACCGTGGCGATTCTGGATGAGAATCCGTTGCGGCATGATATGCCCTACTATGGTTATCAGGCCGATCTCTGTTTGACCGGTGAGATCGAAAGCTCACTCGAGCAGCTCTTGGCCGCATTGAAGAGTAAAGTTTCCCTCAGCGACCCATCACGCAAGCAACGCGCAGAGGAGATCGGCAAGAAAAACAATGCCCAAAGGAAAGCCTGGCGCGACGAGGCGCTGGCCCTTGCCGATCAGAAACCGATGGATACCCGCTGGGTAGCGCATGAAGTCAGCCAGGTCTTGCCGGCCGACGCCATGGTCGTGGAAGAGACGATCACGCACCGTTTGGCGATTCATCGTTATTTCGATGCGCTCAAGCCAGGCTCTTTTTTCGCAGGCTGCGTCGGCGGCCTGGGCACCGGCTTGTCGACGGCGCTGGGCGTCAAATCGGCCAATCCCAAACGTCCTGTGGTGTGCGTGATCGGTGACGGATCGTTCAACTATGATCCGGCGCCTGCGGTGTACGGGGCCGCCCAGGAGCATAACCTGCCGTTCCTCACCGTCATGTTTAACAACCAGGGTTATCTGTCGCAGAAATCCGGTATCCCAAAATATTACCCTGACGGTTGGGCGGTCAAATCGAAGAATTTCTCCGGCCTGCACATCGCGCCGTGTCCGGAGTATGCGCAGATCATCAAAGCTTTCGACGGCTATGGCGAAAAGGTCGAAGACCCCGCCGATGTGCGCAAAGCAGTCGAGCGCGGTCTACGCGCCGTGGCCGGCGGCCAGGTCGCCTTGCTCGACATTCGACTTAAACCGGTAGAGCAGATCGTCGAGCGCGGCGAGGGATAATCTCTGGAGCACAACCAATAGTACCACGGAGCTAGATGCTATCATTAGAGCGATGTCCGGCGTAACAAGCCGACATCGCTCTTGTGGTTTAGAGGCACAGAGGTGCGAAATGCATGCGCGCGGAATTCCATTTGAGAAACGCTGGCGAGTGAGTGTTGCGGTTTTTCTATCCCTTGTAGCGTTCGGCACGGGTCAGGCGTGGAGCGCTGATAAACTCATCGGCATCCATTCGGCGCGAGTCTTATCTCAAGCGATGCCTTGGATCGCTCAGGATGCCGGTCTCTTTAAAAAATACAATCTGGACTTTCCCATGGTATTTATTCCTGCGTCGTCCGCGGTGACCGCGGCTATGTTGGGCGGCGACGGGGAGATAGCGCTCACCGGAGGCGAGGGGATGATTCGCGCCAACCTGGCGGGTGGCAGCGACTTCGTGTTTATCGGAGCGGTAAAAAACATCTTGACTCATAGCATCCTGGGCAAACCGGAGCTCAAGACGCCCGAGGATCTGAAAGGGAAAAAAGTCGGAGTAACTCGACTCGGCGGCAATCCTCATTATTTCGCCATTCAGGCCTTGCGATTGAAAGGATTGGACCCAAGCAAGGACGTCACTTTCATTCAAACCGGCGGCGCGCCGGAAACGCTGGCGGCCTTGAAATCGGGAGTGATCGATGCGGCAGCCTTGACCGCGCCCACAGACACGCAAGCGACAGCCATGGGTTACAACTTCGTCATCTTCGGCCCCGATCTGAAGATACCGTACGCGGCAACGGTTTTCGTGACCCGTCGCGCCGTCATCGCCAAGCGTTCCGCAGTGTTGGGTCAATTCATGCGCGCGATGGCGGAAGCTTCCAGGATTCTCCACAATGACCGTGAGTTCGTCTATAAGGTTTTAGGCAAGCAACTCCGCCTGACGGACAGAAAGATTTTGGATGCCGCGTATAACGGCGAGATCAAGGCGCTCGAACCGCGACTCTCTCTCCGAGCCGAACCGTATCAGGCGATTCTGGACGACATCGCCAAGAGCGATCCACGAGCCAAGAAAGTTAAAGCTGAGGAGATGATGGACAGTCGTTATGTCGATGAGCTAGAAAAAAGCGGCGCTTTCGATAAATCTTAGACTTGTAAACCGTTGCGAGGATCAAATGGAAAACAGCTTTCATGATCGATTAGTCGCGACCCGCGATCGCAAGCACAGTAAGAATCATCCGTTTTTCGAGCTATGGGCGCAAGGGAAGCTGACCCGGGAGCAAACCGCCTTCTACTGCACGCAGCACTATCATTTTGTCGGCGAGTTTCTGAACTGGCTTGCGTATCAGGGCTCGCAGATCCGCGAGCGTGATGTAAAAAATTATCTGTTCGAGAATCTCGGGGATGAAGAGAATCCCGACGATCGTCATTTGGACATGCTCAAGGACTACGTCGCCGCTAGCGGCGTCAATCGGGACAGCGTCGAAAGCTCCGTCGTTCTCGCCGCCACCGAAGGATTGCAGAATTGGGGCTGGCGGATGGTTTATCAACGGCCTTGGCAGGTCGCTCTGGCCGGGATGTTCATCGGTCTCGAATCGCAGTTTTTGGATATCTGCAAAAAGATCGTTCCCGCTCTACACAAGCATTATGGTTATGCGCCGCATGCGCGGGAGATCCGATTTTTCGAAGAGCATATCTATGCCGACGAGATCCATGGCTCCAAAGGATTTGCCATCGTCGAGAAGTATTGCAACACGCCTGAGCTGCAGGCTCTGGCGATCCAGACGGTAGAGGATGCGACCGTCCGGCGATGGCGCTATATGAACGGAATCTACTGGTACGCAATACATGGTAAACAGGACGATACGCCGAGCCTGCCGGGCTAAGGTCTAGCAGCCCCGGATTTCGCAATTGAAAGGGGACGGCGGGATCAAGGGACGAGCCCTCCGGAACGAAGGCAATGGGTCTGTGGCTCGTAATGGTGTGGGAACTTCGTGGTTGAGCGGTCGGCCTGTCGAGGAATCAACTGTCGGCCGTGGATTGAAAACGACATTGAACCGTTCGCTTCAATGCCTTCGCTCCTCCGGTCTCGCCCCTTGATCGTAAAATAGCATTGACCTCTCTGTTGCTGAATTCGATATGAGGATTGAATAATGAAGATACGCATTGATGGCGGCGTCGTCGTGGGTTGGTCCGGTACGGGCCATGAAATCATCCCGGACGGCTCGGTCGTGATAGAAAACGATACGATTCGCTCGGTGGGGACGGATAAGTCGCCAGCCGTCGATAAGGTGATCGACGCCTCCGGAAAAATTGTTTCGCCGGGATTCGTCAACCTTCATGTTCATTCGCAGTTAAACGTCGGCGATTATTTGCTCCCCGATGTAACCAGGAAGGATTACCTGACGGCCAACTGGTTTGTTTTTGGCGCTCCCTTGAAGGAAAAAGTTACTCCGCCGCCGGCGCCGGCAGTGGCAATCGGCCGAAAGTATGCTTTATTTAGCGCTTTGAAGAATGGCGCAACCACCGTGCTCGATCCCGGCGGCGGGCCCGGTGCTTTGGATGAATACGTCGCTATCGTCGGCCAGCAGGGAGGACGGGTTTTTTTCAGCCCGCCGTACCGTAGCAGCGATATCTTTACCGATGCGCAGGGCCGTCTCTACTATGAGGAGCGTGAAGACAAGGGGCGTCCCGGTCTCGAAAGAGCCGTTGCTTTTATCAAGCAATACCACGGCGCCCATAACGGCAGGATTCAAGGAATATTAAATCCCGCGCAAGCCGAAACGTGCGAGCCCGCGCTGCTCAAGGAAACTGCCGCCGCCGCTAAAGAGCTCAACGTCCCGATTCACCTTCATGCCGGCGGCAACGCGCGCGAGTTTCTGCACATTCTGAATACTTACCGAAAGCCGGTGGTCGAATATCTTGCCGGGACAGGAATTCTCGGGCCGCGAACGACCCTCGGCCACATGGCAATCACCGGCGGCCATTCGCTAATCGATTACCCGCGCGGCGAAGAATTGAAGCTAATCGCCGAGTCCGGCGCAACCGTCGGCCATTGCCCGCACAAATGCGCCAAAATGGCCTTTGCTATGGAATCATTCGACCAGTACCTGACCGCCGGCGTCAGGATCGGTCTTGGCACCGATACCTACCCGCTCGATATCATCGCCGAGATGCGTTACGCGTCGTTGATTTCTCGCCTGGTCGATCGCAACGCCTCCGGCGCGCGACCGGCCGATTGTTTCAACGCAGCGACCATTGGCGGCGCCGATGCTCTGGGCCGGAAAGATCTGGGCCGGCTTGCAGCCGGCGCCAAAGCCGACATGGTCATTATTAACATGCGCACCACCCGTTACGGCCCATGGCGTGATCCGATCAACGCCTTAGTCGAGTACGGCAGCGGCGCCGATGTTGAAACGGTGATTGTCGACGGCCAAATCGTCATCGACAACGGCCGGTCGACGCGCATCGACGAAGATGAGCTATTTGCTCAAGCAAACGCAGGTGCGCAGCGCGCGTGGGACGGTTGGGCAAATCGTGACTGGAATGGCAGGAGCGCGGAGGACATTATTCCGCCTGCTTTTCCGACGAGAAGCAAGTGATCATGTCGTCGGGGGTGACGGTGTGGCAAACTTTCATCGCCATCTTCCGGCACTCCAGTTTACTGTAGCTATTCATTCTGGTTGAAAGTCAAAGACCGACAACAAGAGCGGTGATTCATTGGGATGATTAATCTTTTTTGATCTGTTGCGCTAGGTAATTCTGAGTGCCGATCTCGTTGATCTGGTGCAGCTGGGCCTCGATCCAATCCACATGCTTCTCCTCGTCCACCAAAATGTGTTCGAGCAGTTCTCGTGATGCGTCGTCTGCGGCCTCCAGGCAGGTGCGTATTCCTGGACGGAGTATCGTGAGGGCAGCCAGCTCGAGGCCCATGTCATTTTCCAGCTGCTGCTTCACGTTCGAACCGACCGAGATCTTGTCGTAGCCGGTCATATTGGGAATCGCTTCGAGAAAGATAAGCCGCTCGATAACTTCATCGGCGTGTTTCATCTCGCCGATGGACTCATCCCACATGGTTTTGTAGAGCCTCTCGTAACCCCAGTTTTTGCACATCTTGGCATGAATGAAATATTGATTGATCCCCGTGAGCTCCTTGCGCAGCACCTGATTGAGGACACTCACTACTTTTTCGTCGCCTTTCATAGCCGCCTGCCTTTCTCACAACGATTTTTCCTGATCGTGTGGCCTCGTTTAAAAGAACTCAACGACCCGTTCCGCCGACGGTGACCGTCATCGTGGTGGCGTCGTTGTTGCCGCCGACCATGATCATCACGGTTCTGGCATCTTTGGCGTAAGTCAGCATTCCACCCTTGGATATGACGCCGACGTTGGGCTGCCAACCGCGTGCCGGCATCTCCTTTTTATAAAATTCAATCACGGTTCGCGGTTCCAGTTGACCGCGAAATGAACTTTGACCGCCGCCGAACCCGAGCAGTGCCACCTCAATCCCCGCTCCATCGGATTTTTTCATCCCGCGCGGGATCGGTATCTCCACACCGGCGATTTTTTCGTCATAGGATCTAGTGCAGCCGGCAAAAATCAAAACCATTGCCGACAAGAAAAGTATCCGACTGCTAGCTGTCATAGCGGCATGCGGCGATTTAAAAGCCACTTCGCATGTTCCAGTATTTATACCAATGACACCGTCCGGGCAAAGCAGAATCAATCGACGATCTAAGTCAAGAAGCAGTTTCCGGCGCCGTGGGTAGCCCGGTCAAATACCACAGCACCAACAGCGTCACACCGAGAAATTCGGGCAGCGCGGGAGAGATATGGATCAGTACCCCGCCGAGCATGCCGCCAAGCGATGAGCCGATGAAGCCAAAAAAAGTATAAACACCAGTGGCGGTGCCGCGGCCGCCCTGCGGAATCCTCTTGGTTAAAAATGTCGGCAACAGGGGTTGGAACAAGCTGTAACCGAAGAAGAAAGCCGCGCCGCTGACATACAACAGCAAATCCGACTGAGCGCCGACCAGATACACGGCATACCCAATTGCGGCGGTTAGCCAGCCGATCATAATGGGCACGCGAAAGCGGCCCAGTCTTTCAGCGCGACGCATATAAGGAAATACCAATAACGCGCTGGGTAAAAAGATAATGACATAGACTTTCCACAGCTCGGCACGGTTCAATCCGATTTCCTGCCAGCTCAGCGGATAAGTGAAAAAGAAAAGATTGAGGGTGAAAGAAAGAACAAAGGCGGCGATGAAAATCGGCCGCAGCTCGCCGTGCATCAGAATCGGTCTAAAGGCCATCGCCGATTCTTTGTCGATAGATCGATTTTCTTTTGGAAACGAAATTGCCGCAAGAATCATTGCCGCAAAAGCGAGCCCGGCCAAAACATAGAACAAGCCGCTGAGACCGATGGCCGCCGCCAGCAGCGGTCCGCCCAATATGCCGATCATAAAGGCGGAGCCAATGGCGATTCCAGTAATGGTAAATGCCTGCGTGCGAACCGCAGGCCTTGTAAGATCAGCCAGCGCCGCCAGAGCTACCGAACCGATCGCGCCGGTGCCTTGAATAGCCCGCGCGATGATGAGTTGGGAAATGCTCTGCGCCAAACCACAACCGATGCTGCCCGCTCCAAACAGCGCCAGGCCGATGAGCAATACCGGCTTGCGTCCCCAGCGATCACTGGCCCAGCCCAGCGGAATTTGCAGAATACTCTGAGTTAGGGCATAGGCTCCGAAAGCAATGCCGGCCATGGCAAGGCTGGCTTCGGGGTAATGGACGGCATAGACGCTGAATACCGGGAGGATCAGAAAAATACCGAGTAAACGCAATGCCGATATCAGACTGACGACAATCACCGGGCCGATTTCAGCGCGGCTAAAGGAGTGGTAATTGTCAGCCAATGTGATGCGCGAGCTCCAAGATATAGGTCCGGAAAAATAATCAGTCCAATTTACACGCTTTGCCGAAAATGGGAAGGCTCGGCGAACATTACCGTTGCGTGGAATATGCCCGGGTCAATTCCCCTCCGATGGTTTGATGCCGAGCGGCAACGGCGCCTTGGCTTCCCCCACAAGAACCGTTCTCTGCGGAAATGGAAACTCGATGTTTTCGGCGTCGAATGCCTTTTTCAACCGGCGGCGGTACTCTCGCCCCACCATCCACTGTTTTATCGGCAATGTTTTTAGCCGCGCCTTGATGGTGACTGCTGAATCCGTGAACGCATTCACGCCGATGATCTCGATGGGCGCGAGCATCGCCGAACCGTATTGCGGATCGGATTGCAACTCGCCGGCGACCCGCCGCATCACTTCGACGACGCGATCGGTATCTTCCCTGTACGAGACCCCGACGTCGATGACGTACGCCGACCAGTCCTTGGTCATGTTGGACAGCGTATTGATCGAGCCGTTTGGAAATACGTGAACCACAGCGGCTTGGTCGCGCAGGACAATGGTGCGGAAGGTGATCGCTTCGACCAGGCCGCCGGTTCCGTTGATGACCGCGACATCGCCGACGCGAATTTGATTTTCCAAAATCAGAAAGAATCCGCTGACGAAATCCTTCACTAAATTTTGCGCCCCGAATCCCACCGCGAGTCCGACGACGCCGGCGCTGGCAAGAATCGGCGTGACGTTCACGCCGACTTGCCCGAGGATTGTCAAAACCGCAGTGAACCAGACAAGACCGGCGACGATCGTCCAGAGCACGCTCATCAAGGTTCGGATTCGCATCGCCGCCGCCCCCGGGACCGATTCCGAAGATTCGCGTGCCCGCACAAGAATGGCTTCCAGCCGGCTAAGCCCAATGCGGATAAACTTGATGGCGAGCAAAGCCGCTATGACTATTAAAACGACACGTAATGAGGACTGCGCAAAATTGATGCTGAAGTCGATAAGCTTTGGCACATAGGCTTCGTACGAGGTTCCAAACATTCTCTATCCTCCACGAGACGGGTCGTTTAGACCCTTCCCGATTTTAAGTATTGTACGGCTGCGACAGCAAGGCTTGTACTTGCGGCAGCCAGGGATCGTTTTGAATGAGCTTCACGAAGTTTGTATGGACCAGTCGTGACATCGATTCCGGCGTAGAGCTTTTAATCCGAGCGAGCTCATCGATTACTTTTTTGATGTCCGACGGCATGCCCACTATGCCTTTCAGCCATTTCAAACCGCCCGGATTGTCTGTTTCGGTGAGAAGCAAGCGATCGGGAATCGCGCGCGCGATTGCCTGAATCGTCTCCGAATAGAGGACCTCGACCCCGACGGTAAAGTAAGCCCCGAACTGTACTAGGGCGCCGAGGATATCCAGAGGGCCCGAGTACCAATGAATGATCGGCCGCCTGACGTCGTACCGCTCCAACAGTTCGAGAATGGATCGCTCGCCGCCTTTGGTGTGAAGGTTGACGACTTTTTTTTGCTCGCGGGCGGCGGCAAGAAAATATTCCAGG
>DASUVS010000215.1:0-14819 GCA_036378835.1 Binatia bacterium
TACACCGAGTCTTTCCTTTTGGCGATAATGCCCTCGAGCGACAACTCCTTTGCCGCTGCGACGATATCCTCCGGTGAGCCGTCAATGCTTTGCGACAATCTTATCGGATCGGCAACTTCCTCCAAGCGGATGGCCAGCAACTCACGCCTTTTCTCGAGCGCGAGCCCCATGATGTTTTTATTTCTCTCAACCAAAAGGTCGAACACATAGAAATGAATCTGCTTGGCCGTGAAGCGAGAGTTCTGCAGAAGATTGAATGACGGCCTGCCGTTATCATCAAGTGCGACGATTTCGCCGTCCAAAATAATTCCCGCTTCCATGCTGTCCAAGGCTTTAACGATGGTCGGAAAACGCGAGTTGAGCAAATTCTTCTTTCGCGAGTACAGCTTCACGCCGCTGTCATCTCGTAGCGCCAGGCAGCGATAGCCGTCGAGCTTTATTTCATAGCTCCACAGATCGGAATTCTGCGGCAACTCCTCCACGGTTTCAGACAGCATCGGCTCTATGAATTTGATCCGGATGTCGGGTAAGTCGGGATTCGAAGTCGCGTTGCCGTTGCCTATCGAGAGTTTCTGCGCCGCTGTTCTGTTGCTGTGCCAGACGGCGTCCTCCGCTTTGGCGATCTGGTTAAGATTTCGGTCTGTCAATGCTGAAGAATTGTCTCTCTTTTCGGAGATTCGCTTCATGCTCGCGCCGGCTTTTATGAGGTACCAAACATTGCCTTTACCATCGCGATCATTCCCTTTCACGAGCACCCATTCGCCTCGGAGCTTTTTGCCGTTCAGCAGGATATGAAGTTTTCCTTTCCAATAATTTCCATCGACAAGCTCGTAAGTTCCAATGTCCCAGACCATCACGGTACCGCCACCGTATTCACCTGCCGGAATAATCCCCTCAAAATTGGCGTAGTCCATCGGGTGATCTTCCGTCGCCATTGCCAACCTTCGCTCGTGTAGATCATAGGGCGGCCCTTTGGGTACTGCCCATGATTTCAAAGTGCCACCCATTTCCAGTCGGAAATCATAATGAAGGTGACTGGCGGCATGCTTCTGTATGACAAACAGCCGGGGTCCTCCTCGAGGGCGGCTCGTAAGAACAGAAGGCGCCGGTTCCCGAGTCTTAGTGAAGTCGCGTTTGCGACGATAGGGTTCAAGAGCAGCAAAGCGTGCGTCGCCCCCGGCACGCGCAGTTTCGGAACTGAGCTGCGAGAACGGCTTTGGCAAGGTTTGTTTCAGGCGCAATGACGGCGCAAATAAATCGCCGGTTTTCTCCAACCTCTTCAATGCCGCCTCTGGTTCAAAAAATAGATTGGCAGCGTTATTCTTGTTCACCACAGTTTCCAATTCGCTCCAACTTACCGGCATTGCGACAAACGGCGTTTCCGCCTTTGCTCTTAACGAATAAACCGCGACGGTCGACTTATGCTGTGAGTTTTGGCTCCAGTCGATGAGTACTTTTCCGCTGCGTTTGATTTTAGCCATCTCGGATACGATCAATTTAGGATGCTCACGGGTAAGATATTGGGCGACGCTTTGGGCGAACGCTTGAGTCATCTCGTAGGTCACGGGTGTATTCAGAGGCACGTGCACGTGAATACCTTTAGACCCCGACAGCTTAAGCAAGGACTCGAGCGCCAGTTGGTTGAGCAGATCTCGTAGTAGAAATGCCACCTCACAGGATTGTACGAGGCTTGCTCCGTCTCCGGGATCGAGATCGAAAACGACCATTGTCGGAACGGTGATCTCAGGTGCCTTAGCGAGAAAGGGGTGAATCTCGAGATTCGCTAAATTTGCCGACCATACTAAACTGGCCAGGTCGTTGATCAGGATGTAATTGATCATCGATTCGCGGGAGCTGCGTTGGATCGGGTAGGTCTTTATCCAAGCGGGCGTGAAAGAGGGAGCATTTTTTTCATAGAAATGCTCGCCCTTGATGCCATTTGGATAGCGCTTGAGTGTGATCGGCCGATTTGCGATATGGGGCAATATGTAAGGGGCGACCCGGCTGTAGAAATCAACCACCTGCCCCTTGGTAAAGCCGCTTTCGGGATAAAGTATTTTGTCAATGTTAGAGAGAGAGAGTTTCTTGGTGCCGATCTTGACGGACAGCGAAGCCATCAACGAATTCTATCGCGCCAAGGGGAAGATGCAATGAACTTTGAGCGCGCATAGACTCGCGCCTGGTTGAGCGCGAGCCCTGCACGCATGAAACGCTACGATTGGCTTCGAATTGCCCGGATCAGTTGCTCCCGGTTCAACGCGGAAGCTTCGATGTTCAACTCACGCGCTTTATCACTGAGCTGTTGGACGGTAAGCTGCTCGAGATCATCAACAGTCGTTTCATCCTCCGGCGCGTTTCTGGTCTCGCGCCCCGTGGTCCATGATGGCGGGTCGCTCGCGGGAAAAGAGTCGGCGAGGGCATCGTCGATCTCCGGCTCCGAATTTCTCTCTCGGTTCGCGCTCCCGCCGCGAGTTTCCTCTGCAGCCGATTCCTTTGCCGCCCTGGCGGGCGTAAAAGGTTTGTTTTCCTCGTCTCGTTTAGACGCTTCTCCCATCGTCGCCGGCCCCAAAGCTGCGACCAACCTATCCCATAGTTGATACGATATCTCCGCCTTCGGCACATAGTAATTCATCTCTGTAACCTTGATGTCGGCGGTTGCGGCAAATGGCACCGCGGCCGGAATCCGCATATCTAGGTAAACTGCGCCTTGCTCTAATCTTGTCCCGACGGGAACGATCGGAATTTGCGCCAACTCGGCGCGCGTAAACTCATCCAAGCGGCCGGCAAGAACGTCGATATCGGCGGCAGTGCGTGCGCCTCCCAAATGGTTGCGTTTTGAAGAAGGTCCAATATTCTGTCCTTCCATCCGCTCAGGATTCAAATCGTCTGGATGCTTTTCCTGTTCTCGCGGTTTAGGTGATCCGGCTTTCTGTTTGGTTTTTTTCTCGCTCTTTTTTGTTGCCATTAATGCTCCTGCGGAAGTCAATTTTGTTTGTGCTAAGCACGCGAAAACGCAACCGATGTGCCACCCCGTTAGCGTGCCAAATTGGGGATACACGAGATCTGTGTTCCATTTCTGCGAAAGAAATCCGATCCTGTGATCCATTTTCAAAACTAGCCTATTCCTTGACCGGAGCCAGGATACAAACGATAGACTCGCCGCGCATTTACTGATAGTTAGCATTCAGCGGACCTTTTTTGCTGCAGAACGGAGGGAGTGAGATGATTTTATCAAGAAACGTGGACGTGAAATCGCTCGTCGTCAAGTCGATCGAGGGCAAGCAAATGAATGGTGATCTATTAGTCAAACCGCTTATCAAAGGCGACGAAATGACACTCCTGGAAATTCACTATACACCGGGCGTGGGAGCGCCTTTACACGTTCACGAACACGAGTCTCTGGCCTATGTTGTCAAGGGCAAGGTTAAGATGACGGTTGGCAAAGAAACCTACATTCTCGGGCCGGGCGATGTTTGCCGGCATCCTCAAGGCGTGCCCCACGGTGTCGAAGGAATCGACGAATCCATTGTCGTTGAAATCAAATCCCCGGCTCCTGAAATCTCTAGCTTCTTGGGAATGTAAATCGAGCCAACAGCACGGACGCAGGAGAACAGCTATGCCGGAAAAAGCAAAATATCTAATGATCGCGAGCATGGACGTCGATCCGGAACACGATGCGATATTCAATGAAGTTTACGACAAAGAGCATATTCCAAATTTAGGCAAGGTGCCCGGGGTTCTGGGCATCACTCGGTACCGCCGAGGTGAGCTGACGATGAATATCGGCGGTGAGCGCAAGACCATCGATATTCCCAATGAACCGACCTATACCGCCATCTATGAATTGGCGAGCCCCGACGTTCTAACCAGCGCCGCGTGGGACAAAGCAATTGAAGATGGCCGCTGGCCGAGTCAGGTGAGACCTTACACGAAGAATCGGCGTCACGTGCTCCTGAAGCTGATGGAGGCGGAGAAGTAATCGCTTCGCATCATGCTCTGCAGCAGTGCTTTTGCGGCTTATATGAAGTGAAGTCAATGACGCGCAGGGTGACGATGTTTACGCCGAATTGCTTCTTCTAGCAAGCTCGAGAAAATTGGCTAATCGTTCGCCGATTTCGTCAGCGGCAATGACGGCAGCATGCTGCTCGAACAAGGGAAAGAGCTCGCGTTCTTCTCTGCGAATGTGACGCTCTAAAAGATCACCGAGATCAAAAATCATTTTTCCGAGACCTGTAAGCGCCTGCAACTTCGCGACACCCCGTCTCACGGTTTCGTGATCGCGCACTAGCTCGCCGATTAGCGGCTCGCTCTCAGGCACGTGCAAGCTCATTTGCGGGAAAAGAATCCTTTCTTCAGCCTCAAAGTGTGAGCTAAGCTCAGCGGCGTAAAGAGTACGAAACTCACTCGCGCGCAAACGTAAGCCTTCTACGCCGAGTGGTTTGATCTGTCCCAACGCTTGCTTGCGACAACGTAAGGCGAGCGCCAAACCATGGTGGTGGTCGTGGGAAAGACGAACCAATCCGGGGTGTCGCTTCGGCATACTCGACCATTATCGGCAGTGTTTTAACGAAAGAAAATGGCAGCCTGATGCGGCAACCCAATCGTCAGACGGTTCCCTTGGACCTCAGATCCTTGATCGCCGCTATGTCATAGCCCAGCGAGGTTAATATATCCTCGGCATGCTCTCCTAACGTGGGTGGCGGTCGATTCAGGGTCGGCGGCGTGCGGCTCATATCAACCGCATTACCAACCATCTTAACATCGCCCATTTTGGGATGACTCATGACTTGAGGAAAGCCGTATTCCCGGACTTGCGGATCATCAAACACTTCGTCCAAGGTATTGAGCGGCGCCGCGGGCACATCGTTGTCAATCAATTGCTTCAACCATTTTTCCCTCCGATCGCGTTTGAAAATTTCTTGCAGAGATTCAGAGAGAATGTCGTAATTGGCGATGCGCCCCTGCCGGTTGTTAAAACGCGTGTCATTGCTCCACTCCGGTCTGTCGACAACCTTGAACAGGGCATTCCAGAACTTATCCGGCGACGACATGTGCAGGATGAACGGCAGATTTTGTTGATCCACGAAGGCAAAGACCCCTGCGGTTGTGGTTCTATGCTTGCGCCGGGGCACGTGCGCCGTTTCGAAATAGCGCGCCGCGTTTTCGGCAATGAACGAGATGGATGCTCTGAGCAATGATGTTTCGACGAGTTGCCCCTGTCCTGTCAGCATCCGGTTCATCAGAGCTGCCAGAACGCCGTAGCAGGCATACATTCCGGTCAAATGATCCGAGAAAGAAATCCCCATCCCTTGAGGCTTACCCGGATCAGTAAGCAAACTGAGCAGACCGCTTCGCGCCTGGCCGATGGTGTCGTACCCGGGCATGTCCCGGTAAGGTCCCTTGGGACCGAATCCGGAAATTGAGCAGTAGACAAGCTTGGAATTGACCTTACGAACGTCTTCATAACCGAGCCCGCGTTTTTCCATTACCCCGGGTCGAAAATTTTGGATCAAAACATCGCTTTGCGCGGCTAGCCTCAGAACGATCTCCCGAGCTTGCTCATGGCGCAGATCCAAAGTTAAGCTTCTTTTGTTTCTGTTGAGACTACAAAAGGTGGCGGAATAGTTTTTTTCACCCCATCCACGGAATGGATCACCACGCTTAGGCTCCTCAATCTTGACGACGTCCGCGCCCATATCGGCCAACAGTTGCGAAGCGAACGGTCCCGTCACATAACTAGCAATTTCGATGATCTTGATTCCAGCTAAAGCACCGCTCATCTATCACCTCTCCGCCGCTAACCCAAAGTGGCTGGCGATTGGATATTACCTTCCTAACTTTGGGCGGCGTAAAAAGTCAAGCGCGAGCGCGCTCAGGCCGCATGGCGCCGCAGCGATCGAGGAATCGAAAAAGTAAAAATGGACCCTTGGCCGGGTTGGCTTTCAACCCGGATCTCACCATCGAGTAAGTCTAGGTACTTTTTGACGATGCTGAGACCGAGACCTACGCCATCGAATTGCCCGGTGTGAGCCTCTTTGATTTGTTCGAACTCCTGGAAGATCCGGCGAACATCTTCGGCCTCAATGCCGATGCCGGTGTCGGCTACGCTAAATTGAACGCGGTCTCTATCCATAAGGGTGCGCACTCGGACGTCGACTTGGCCTTTTGGGGTGAACTTGCACGCATTAGCAATCAAGTTTTGCAGAATCTCTTCGAGCTTGATTGGATCGGTAGTGACTGGGGGGAGGTTTTCATCGATATCCCAGTTCACCTCTAGGCGGCCGTCTCGATTGATTTGCTCGACCTGGTGCCGGGCATGCTCGATGAGTTCTTCAATCTCCACGGTGGCAAGATCTAGCGACATTTTTCGTGCTTCAATGCGCGACAGGCTCAGCACATCATTGATCATCTTTAGCAGAACACGGGAGTTCCGCAGAATTTTTTGAAGCGCGGTTTTCTGATCAGCGTTGAGCGGACCAAAGAATTCGTCCTGTGCCAGATCGGCATTGCCAATGATGACATGGAGCGGCGTTCGCAGCTCATGTGACATGGCCGAAATAAACTCTGATTTGGCTCGTGTCGCATCGAGAAGCTCCTGATTGGTTTTCTCGAGCTCGGAAGTCGTTTTCTTGACTTCGGCAAACAGTCTGGCGTTTTCCACCGCGACGCCGATTTCCTGCGCAATGGATTGGATCAGCTGCTGCTCATCTTGAGAAAAGTGGCGCTTGGCGCGACTGACTACATGTAATGTTCCGGCAATACTCTCTTTGACGACGATCGGAAACGCGGCAGCGGCTTGAAATCCCAGCGAGACAATCCTCCCCGCGCTGGTCAACTCGCGATATTGGGGATCGTTGACAATATCCTCGAAGACAAGCGGGCGGCCGGTTCTCACAACTTGACCGCTAATTCCACTCGCTACACTGCGCTCGGCCATGCCTTTGACGATTTCATCGCTGAGCCCGGTTTGCCCCCGTAGATGCAAAATTCCCTTCTCCGCTTCCAGTTCGTAGATCCAGACTGCGTCGAAATTAAGTGTCTCTGCAATCTTTCTAACAGCTTCCTTAAGAACGGTTTCCAGATTGAGCGAACGGCTGACGGCGGCACCGATGGTGTGTAGCACGGCCAGATGCCGCGATCTCGTGTTAACCTCGTCGAATAAGTTGATCTTCTCTACCGCGACGCCGAGATGCTCCGCCATGGAAGTCAGCAGACGAATCTGATCGGCGCTCAGCTTTCTAGGCGATTTGCCATTGAAGACAATGGCGCCAAAAGCGCAGGACTGGGTTTTAATCGGCAGCACGCCGAAAAAACGCAGCTTGGCCTTCTGCGTGGCTCGACTGCTGCTGAGAGAAGCATAAATCGGATCGGTTTCGATATTTTCGAAGATCATTGGCTCGCCCGACTCGACGACCCGGCCGATCACGCCCTGGCCCCTTCTGAAAGTGTGGACCTCGGTCCAGTGCTCCGGGTCGACCTCAAACGATGCTCGCAACTCCATTTGCTCCATTTCCGCATTGAAAAGGAAAATTCGGGTCGTTTCAAATTGGAAGATACCGGTGATCTTATCGATAACCGCCTGCAGGATTATTTGTAGATCCAGTGATTTGTTTACAGCTGTCGTCACTTCATAAAGCGCCGCAGTTTCTTCAGTTCGCTGTCTTACTTTCTGTTCCAGGGTGGCATACGAGGTCTGTAGCGCTTCGGCCATGTCATTGAACTCCTGCGCCAAATCTTCGACTTCATCACCGGTAGTGATCTCAGCCCGATGCTCAAGATTGCCACCACGAATGGTTCTGACAGCCTGACGGAGTTCCTGAATCGGTCGACTAATCTTCCGACTCACCCAGACAATAATTCCTGAACCCACTAAAAGTCCGCTACCGATTAGCAAAATAGAATAACGGTGCAATCGCTCAAGATCGGATAAAGCTTGAGCAGCGGGCTGTTCGACGATTACCGCCCATCGCAGGTCCGGTACTTCGGCGTAGGTGCTTAACACCTGCGCGCCGTTAATGCCGGCCCCCAGTTCGGCTGGAGCGGGATCGCTGGCTCGATGCGCAAGGAAGCGTTGCACTTTAGCAACCGCTCCAAGATTTAGACGCTTAAGCACCAGCGAAGGATCCTCGTGCGCGATAATTTCGCCATTCTCGTCGATCAAGTAGGCGTAGCCACCACGGCGAAACCGACTTCCGGCGATCACTTCCCAGAGAAATCGAAGGTGAACCTGCGCCACCATAACACCGATTGCTTTACGCGGACTTTCCATCAATGGCATGGCTATAACGATGTAGGGCTCGGCACGGTCCGAAGTGCGGACCGGACCGATATAGATTTTGCCCTGAATAGCCTGGGTATAATTAGTTTCACCACTCCGGTTTTGGAAATCAGCGGATTGAAAGGCAAGAATCTCCGAGGATTTGACTCTTTCCATTCCCTCCTTGTCCAGGATTGAAATCTGCCTGAAAGCAGGATCGTTCTTGAGCAGCAACAATGTCATCAAGCGTTGTTCTTCGCTGCCGATAGGGTAACGACTCATAAACACACCCGCATCCCGTAACCGCTCCACCTTGCGAGTCATGAAATGATGTATCTGTCTTGCGGTTGCGGAGGCGATTTCTGTTTGCAGCGCCGCAGTGGACTCGTAGATTTGTCTGCGCGTGTAGCTCGACCCAGCAAATGTGCTTAGCACCAGGACTGCTCCCAACAGAACCAAGCCAAAAAGCATCAAGCGGCGTCTAATTCCGCCGACATACGCCCGGACAAAGATTTTCCGCCGATGCGTCATCGCCCTCACTCAAACACTTGGTCGGCTCTTAACAACATTTCCTTGGCAAGTTTCAAATCGATGGCTTTTGCGGTCTGCAGGTTCAGCACTAGATTAAGCTTGTACGGCAACTCGATGGGCAGCTCAGACGGTTTGATTCCTTTGAAGATCTTGTCCGCCAGCGCCGCAGCTTGCTTGCCGAGCGCGGGATAATCCGCGGCATAGGTAGCCAGACAGCCACGCTTGACGTTGACCAACAACGAAGTCACCAACGGCAGCTTTTCTTTGATTGCCTGCTCAACCACCTGCTGAACACCTTCCGTCACTAAACTGTCCGGCGGGTGATAAATGGCGTCGTACTTCTTGCGAGTAATTGACTGAACCATTGTGCCGATCTCTTCAACCTGGCGCACATGGATTTCCGTATAGCCAAGACCAAACTTGGGCGCTGTCGCTTGGACTTCCGCGACAATGGCTTTGTAATTGACGCCGTTAGGATCTAACGGTATGGCGATCTTTTTGGTTCCGGGGGCTAACTCCTTGAGTAGCTCGAAGCGCTTGCCGGTCAATTCCAAAGACGCCGAACTGATGCCGGCAAGGTTGCTACCCGAGCCGGAAAAGCTCTTAAAAAGGTTCTGCGAGTTTCCCGCGCTCAGGAAGACAACCGGAATCGGTGTTCCTTGCGTCGCTCGCGCCGCTGCTACCGTGGCAGTAGTCGAAGAGGTAACTATCAGATCGACTTTCTCGTGGACCAACTTATGCGCGATGGTTCGGAGCAGCTCTTCATTGCCCTTCGAGTTATAATACTGATACTGAACATTTTGCCGTTCACGATAACCCAATTCGGTCATACGTGCTCTAAATCCCTCGAACGCGTTGATAAACGAATCACCGGTATTGAGTGAACCGATGGAATAAACTTTTTGCGCCTCGCTCGGAGATACCGGGATGATTATCAGAGCGATAACCATCACCGACAACCTAATCAGCGTGGCGATTGGAAATCTGTTGGCGCGCACAGGGTCTGTCAGAGGGATTGCTGTTCCAGGTCCCATCGGTCCTCCGGATCGACTTAGCACTTTCTTCGCGCCGGAAGCTCTTCAACGTGAGTCGAGGAAAGTCTGATAGATTTGTTCAAGCTACCGTAACCGACGAGGTAAGTCGGCATCTTCCGAAAAACGCCTTATCAAGGCTTTGGCTACCGACGCAGGATTTGCGCCAGAGCAAAGATCAACTCTTGAAGAGCAGCTCTAGTGATTTACGCAGATTTGCGCAGAGTCTTTGTCAAATTCTACGCGAGAGAGGAAACGCGGCGCTGAAAATTTTTGACGAAATCATACTGAATACGCCATATTTGGCTAGATTGGCACGTTATGGCTATGGTCGGACGCAGCTATAATCCTGCGCGCAAGCCGTTATGTAACTCCCGCCGGTTACCCGCCCAGATACGCTTGGATGATCCTGGGGTCGTTCAGCATCTCCGCACCCGCTCCGGACAGCACAGTCTTGCCGTTTTCCAGAACGTAAGCGTCATCCGCGATCTTGAGCGCTTGCCGGGCATTCTGTTCGACTAAAAAAATCGTCAAGCCGCGGTCGTTCAGTTCTCGCAGAGTTTTGAAAATTTCTTGCACCAGGAGCGGCGCTAAACCCATCGAGGGTTCGTCCAATAGCAGCAACCGGGGTCGTGCCATTAGCGCACGGGCGATGGCCAACATCTGCTGCTCGCCGCCTGAGAGATTGCCTGCAGTCCCATCGAGTCGCTCTTTTAATCGCGGGAACAAACTTAAAACATTCTCTAGATCCGTGGCCAGATTCGCTTTATGTCTGCTTTGGCGGTAGGCTCCGAGCAACAAGTTCTCTTTGATCGTCAAGGTAGTAAGAATTTCTCGGCCCTCCGGGACCTGCACAATCCCATGCCCAACGATCCGGTGCGGCGAAAGGTTCTGCACTTCCATGCCATCAAAATGGATCGATCCGGAGCTCGCTTTCACAACTCCCGAAATCGTCAAGAGGATGGTTGATTTACCTGCGCCGTTGGCTCCTAGCAGTGTTGTTATCCGCCCTTGACCGAGCGTTAGATCAATCCCTTTAACCGCTTCGATGGCGCCGTAGTGGACATGCAAACCGGCAATGCGCAGAAGCGGTTTCATGAACGAGGTTGGGAGACAGTAGGATTCGTTTCGTCATCCCGTCCCAAATACGCTTCGATAACTCGGGGATTTTGGCGAATTTCTTCGGGGCTTCCGGCCGCGATTACCTGACCGAAATTCATCACAATGATTTGCTTACAGAGTCCCATGACAAAGCTCATATCGTGCTCAATCAGTAATACGCCAAGGCCACTTTGATGTAGGTTGACAATTTCGTCCATCAATTGCTGTTTTTCGACAGGATTCATGCCAGCCGCCGGTTCATCCAAGAGCAGCAACTTGGGCGAAGTTGCCAGCGCGCGCGCAATCTCTAAACGCCGCTGTGCGCCATACGAAAGTGTGCCTGCTGGTTGCGCCACCATGTCGATTAGGCTGACTCTTCGCAAGAGCTCGAGCGCGGCCTCTTCTTCACGGGGCCTTGAGTCATGTAAACCGCGTAAGGAGAGGAACGCCCGCCCCGGATTGTAGTCGTGGGACGGTCTGAGCGCGACGAGAACATTTTCCAGCACCGACATTTCTTTGAAGATCCGAATATTCTGAAAAGTACGTGCGACACCACAACGGGTGATCTGATAAGGAGGCATGCCGTTTAACAGTCGTCCGAAGAGTTCTATGGTCCCCTTCGCGGGCACCAGTAAGCCCGTGATGAGATTGAAGACGGTTGTCTTACCGGCGCCGTTCGGACCGATCAGTCCAACAATCGCCCGCTCCGGTATCGTCAGAGTGACATTTTGGAGCACCTGCAAGCCGCCGAAATTCTTCGAAAGACCCGACAAGCTCAGCATCTCTCAATTACCGCCATAGTTTGGCGACCGGCGCGCAAGCTTTATCAAACCCCAAAGTCCCCGGGGCGAGTACAGTATGATAAGAATCAAGATGATCCCATTGATCAATGGTCTATAGTCACCCAGTCCACGCAGCAGTTCCGGTAAAAGCGTGATCAAGACGCCGCCGAGGACCGCACCCCATGGACTGCCGGTACCGCCAAGGACACCCATCGCAAGAATTTCCACGCCACGATCGAAGCCATATTCGTTAGGACTGATAAAGAATGTGAAATGCGCATTAAGTCCACCCGCCAATCCGGCCAACGCAGCGCCGACCACAAAAGCAAATAATTTATAGGCGCGAACGTTTATCCCGATCACTTCGGTGGCGACTTCATCCTGACGGATCGCCGCCATCGTGCGACCGAAGCGGGACCGTGCAGATCGCAATAAAATATACACCACAACGGATACAGCTAGCGCCACAGAAAACCAGCCTGTCAACTGCGGAATACCGTTCAGCCCAAGGGCGCCGCCTGTTAGATCTTCGCTATTGAGCAGCGCTATCCGAACCACTTCACCGAAAGCCAAAGTCGCCATCGCCAAATAAACCCCCGAGAGTTTAAGCGTCGGACGGCCAATCACAAGCGCAACCAGAGCGGGCAGCAACGAGCCGACAAACAGCGCCACGAAAAATGGCGTTCCGGTGTGCAAAGTAAGTAGCGCGGAGCTATAGCTCCCGATAGCCATAAAAGCCGCATTAGCTACCGTCAACAAGCCGCAGGCTAAAGTCAGATAAATCGACAAAGCCAGAAGCACGTTAGTGCCGACAGAGAGGACTAGCGTGTTGTAGGTTGCCCAGAAGTTATCGAACCAATCCATGCTCCGTTGGGTTGCGGTGCTCTCAGAGGAGAGTGATCAAGCAGCGAAGAGCGTTATGCTCGGCGCTGAGCGGCAGTTCCGAAAAGACCCTGAGGCCGAAGCAGGAGAATCGCGAAGAGCAGACCGAAGCCGACAGCATCACGCATGCTCGAGCCAATGTAAGCGACTGAGAAAACCTCGGCAAATCCAAGAAAAAACCCCCCCAATAAAGCGCCGCGCATGTCGCCCATGCCGCCGAGAATCACAACCGCGATGCCTTTGTGCAGCATGGGCTGGCCCATGGTAGGGAAGACCGCGTTAGTGTACAAGGCAATCAGAACGCCGGCGGCGCCGCCGAGGAGCGCCGCAATCACCGATGTGAGCCGGAACAATCCCTCCACATTGATCCCTAAGAATGCCGCCGCTTTTGGAGATTCGGCCAAGCCACGCAGTGCGCAACCAATGCGGGTCCGCCGCATGCCCCAGAGCAATACAGCCATAAGAATAAAGGCTAAGACCACTATCTCGATTTCCAACCAGGTGATTTGCGCGCCGCCGATGCTTAACGTCTGGACAGGCAAGGCTTCAACTGGAAAGCGCAAATTTTGCGCGCCGAAAAAACCTTGAATCGAGCTATTTAGGGCTATAGCCAAACCGATGGTCGCAATCATCGGCGCCAGGTGCGGCGCCTGACGCGCCCGCAAGGGCGCGAAGATCAGCTTGTCGAGAAGCCAACCGGTAGCGGCCGTGATCAGCATCGCCGTCAGGACCGCTGCCGGCAGCGGCAGCTGCAGAATCACAACCGCCTGCAAAGCGGAATAAGCTCCGAGCATGAACACCGCGCCATGCGCCAGATTCACCACGCCCAATACGCCGAACACCAAGGTAAAACCCAGCGCGAAAAGCGCATAAACTCCGCCCAAGGAAACAGCATTGATGAACTGCTGCGCGAACATGGACGACTATTTTTGAATCACGTACCGGTTGCCTGTGGTCATCATGACAATGGCGGTTTGGACGGCGTCGTAGCCCGCGGGCTTGCCGTCGCGGCCATTAACCTGGCGAAATTTAAACGGACCTGTGGCCCCGTTCCACTGCGTTGCCGGAAGAGCGTCGCGCAGCGCTTTGCGATCCGCCTCGACCTTACCCGTTAATTTTATCTTCTTTAAAGCCTGTGCCGCGATATACATACCATCGTACGCTTGGGCCGCAAACTGGTCGGGCATCTCCAGATAGGCTTTTTGATAGGAGGCGATAAAACGCTTGTTCTCGGACGTCGGACTTTCCACGGACCAAGGGCTGCCAACCCACAGGTTTTCAGAGCTGTTCTTGGCAAGCTCAAATATTCGTGGGGAGTTCATCCCGTTGCCGCCGATGAACGGCAATTGGATGCCCAATTGCCGGGCCTGTACCATGATCGGGGCGCCTTCGGCGACCAAAGCGGAAAGCACGATAGCGTCAGGACTGCTGGCTTTGATATTGGTCAGTTGTGGCTTAAATCCAACATCCCCTTTTGCGAAAGTCTCGGTCGCTGTAACCGGGATCTTTAGATCCTGCAGAGCTTTCTTGAAGTTATCGTAGCCGCTCTTAGTAAAGATATCGTCATTGCCGTAAAGCACTGCGACTTTCTTCATGCCAGTCTTCTGTGCAGCGACTTTAAGCGTCACCGGCAAGATATCCCGCTCGGTAACCGAATTACGAAACACATAGTCGCCAATCGAAGTGATTCCGTCCGCGGTATTCGAAGTACCGAAAGCAACCGTTCTGGCAGCCTGCGCAACGGGGTCTGAGGCCTGCGCCGAATTGGACAGCGTCGGGCCAAACAGCATCAGCACTTTGTCCTGGAAGATAAGCTTTCTAAAACTATTGATAGCCTCCTCCTTTTTGCCCTGCTCATCTTCAATGACCAATTCCAATCCGGTCCCGCCGATGCCACCGCTGTCATTTATCTCTCGAACGGCTAGCTCAAATCCTTTCCGGATCGGCACCCCATATTGCGCCGCATTGCCGGTCAAGGCGGCGGCGACTCCTATTTTGATCTCGGCAGCGCCGACTATAGGGGAACCCAAAAAGACCGTTGCCATCGCCATCAGTATTGCCGGTTTCATTTTCACTGAAGACACCTACCGCAAAATATTCGACAAACGTCGATGAACATCACTCTATCTCGTCATGGTCATCCAAACATTAGCGGCTCACAACAACTAGTTCATAGAACTGGCCGCTCATTTTGAAGTCGCCAGGTTCGTCGGGACCATACTAGCTGATGTGATT
>DASUVS010000216.1:0-4092 GCA_036378835.1 Binatia bacterium
GAAAGACCGACAAGAATCTTCTTCTGCGCTTGAGCCGTGCCGGCCTCAAGCCAAACGATGAGAAAGACAGCCGCAATAAAGAGCTTTCGCAGGGCACTCTTGATGATCATGCTTTAAAGTTTGCTCCGAGGTCGCTACTTAAAAGTCCAACGCGCATGGCCGACGCCCAATGCAGCAGCCCGAAGTCGTTATCCGCGATCAAGGGACTCGTATCCTGGTTGCTGTTGATCACCCCGAGCTAACCAATGGCATCGGCGAATTGCTTGGTATCGGTATACTGCTGGAACCGCACCACTCTGCCGTGGGTCACGCCCCAGATGTGGGCGAATTGCGCGCGGACTTCTTTACCGCTTTCTTTGTGCCTGCCGCTATAGTTGCCGAGCACCACAATGTGATTCCCGGCATCCAGCCACTCTTCCGGCATGACCTTGAAATCCGCCCATTCCGAAGCAAGTCTCATGAAAACTCCTTCGAGCACCGCCTGGGGGCCGCGGTAAGGACTCCGGTCGGCGTAGATGAAGTTTTCAGCCTCGCGCCACTCGATATGTTGGTGCATTTGACCAAGCACCGAGGTGACGTCTCCCGTGCTGAAGGACTCGTACAAGCCGCGAATCACCGCGATATTATCTTGTGACATCTTGCCCTCCTTGAACGCACAGATTTTCGCTCGTGGGCCGTAACAATCTCGTTATAGATCCTCCCTAGTGGATATCGAAAGCATCCGCAACCTCTTGCGCAGCTTTCAAACACGATCGTCAGTCTCTCAACCGAAGATCCTGCCATATCTATTTCACCGCAATAAGATGAGAAGATCCCGCCGACAATCTCTGCGTCTCGGGCAAAGCCCGTCGCGATTTCACTTCATGCAAAACCAGCGGGCCCCGACTAAAGATGCGTGCAGTTTTCGAGAAGAAGAAGCAACTGTTAGATTAGATCGCTCGTTGTAGAAAGGAACTATATCGAATGACATCAATGATAAGAGTAGCAGTTTTGCTAGTTGTAGTTTTTGCGGTAACCGGTTGCCAAGCTCTGACTGGACGAACCGCCGGTCGGAATATCGATGACCTGACGATCACGGCATCAGTCAAGGCACGGCTTGTCGCAGACAAGCTGTCAAATTTTACTCGCATCGATGTGGATACGGTGAATGCGGTCGTTTCCTTAACCGGGCTGGTTGAATCCGAGTTTGAGAAACGGCGGGCGGAAGACATCGCCTCGTTAGTCGAAGGGGTGGAGAATATAATCAACGATCTTCAGGTGCAGAAAGAACCTGCAGCTAAGTCGGAGTGACCGTAACTCCTGAAAAAGCAACCGACAGTGACCATTTGGCCTTAAACAATCCTGGCGCTGTAAGGTCATGGCTCCACTGAACTTTCGAAATCTTTGGTCCTCAAAATGCTGGGATATCAATCCATCCGCAAGGGAATTCAGCTGTACGAGTCGGGCTCTAGTACGCGGGTAGTGATACGCGAGCGCGAGAACCTGTATCCGAATGGAACAGACGAGTTATAGTTCTCTCGATGGCCATGAACTACAGCACTGATGAAAAATCAGCGGTTCATTTGGAATACTGCTGCTCAATTATATCCAGCCTTCGAAGCTGACGAAGAGCTTGGCGTTTGTTCCGAGCCGCCACTGCAATCGCCAGGGCATTCAGCAGTGACATTGAAGCGGCAAGAGACTGAGTGCTATGAGGTAGGCGGCGCCCTAACAGGCAGAGCGTCGATGACCGCGCGATCTCCGAAGTCGGCGTGTGACTTATGCCTAACACCGGGATTCGCTGTTTGATGGCGAAATCAATCGTGATCTTTGTTTCTCTTGGGGTCTCGTCAAAACCCAGAGCTATGACAAGATCGCCTTTCCTCAGCTGCGCCAGTTGCTCCACAAGAGATGTGCCGCCTGTTAGCATGATGAGGCGAGCATCCAAGCCGATACGTAGCAAGCGAAAGTGTAAAAAGTAGGCTAATGCGAAAGCCGCGCGAAACCCAATAATAAAGATCTTTTTGGCACCGAAGATCATTCTGACCGCTTGCGTAAATGAGGCCTTTGTTAAGCTCGATTGCGTCTCCTTGATCAAGTCTATGTCATGTTGAAACATTGACTTTGGAAAGCTTCGTTCTCCGACCGTTGTGACGGCATCCCCTACTCTAGAGGCAGTTCCAGAGGTCCTTTTGTATTCGGCTTGAAGCTCCTTGCGAAGACTAGGATAACCTTTGTAGCCCAGCTCTTTGGCAAACCTAACCAGTGATGCTTCACTGACACCTACTTTCTGCGATAGCTCGGTAATGGAATCAAACGATGCTGCCATGCCATTGTTGGCAATATAGTCCGCCACCTTACGGTGGTTCTTACTGAGGCTGGAATAACGGTCCTGAATTCTTTCAATCAGTTCCAAGTAGCTTCTCCGCATCGCTGATTAGACGTTTAAATTATAGCTTGACAGCAAATTTTCATTTTGATACCGCTCTGAAAAAATATTTGCAAACAGTTATTCGTTAGGATTCAGATCGACTTTGAATTCTCATCAAGCAGTAAGGAGGCATCACCATGAGCGACGCCACATACTTCTCGGCGGACTCGCACGTCAATGAACCACCAGAGGCATGGGAACGGATTCCAAAACAGCTACGAACACACGGACCACATTTCGTTCAGGATCCAGCAGGCCGAAAGGGCCTGTACATGGTTTTCGATGGCCATGAGCCCGATCCGGTGGGCATGACATTTACAGCCGGCGTTCAGAAAGAAGCTGGCGGCGTTCGTAAAATGATCGAGAGTTTTAGATGGGAGGATTGGCGCGGACCTTGGGACCCATTAGCGAGATTAAGCGATATGGACCTGGACGGAGTCAGAATGGAAGTCCTTTATCCGAGCATGGCCCGGAATTTCTACAGCTTAAAAGGCGAGGAAGTGCCGCTTCAGCAAGCGGGACTTCGCTCTTACAACGACTGGATGCGAGATTACTGCCTGGCGGCGCCGGATAGGCTTATCGGCCTCGGGCTCTTGTCTGCTCTCGATATTCAATGGTCCATCGACGAAATGAAGCGTTGCCTAAAGCTCGGGCACAAAGGAGTTGTGCTACCGTCAGGTCTCCCGGATGGGATGAGTTACTCGGATCCTGAATTTGATTCTTTATGGGCGGCTGCGCAGGAGTTGGATTGCCCAATACACTTCCACGTCAACATTCTGCAGGGTAGGGATAGAATGGCCGCTCGTCTCAAAGTGATTACCAAACTTCAGCAGGGACGAAACGCAGTCAGGCGTGGAATACTCGAGCCCCTTGCATTGCTCACTGACCTGGTCTTTGGCGGAGTATTAAACCGGTTTCCAAAGCTTCGATTCGTTTTCGCTGAGTACGAGCTGTCTTGGCTGTATCCTTTTTTTACGAAAATGGATGGCTCGGTAACCCGAGCACGTTCAGAGGCTCCCGAGTCGCCAACCATTGAGGCGTTACCGAGCGAATCCATCAGAAGACAGGTTTATACAACCTTCCAGGATGACCGAGTGGGCGTTCTCGGTTCGGAGGCTCTCAATCTCGTCGACAACGTAATGTGGGCTAGTGACTATCCTCATGGAGGTGCGACGTGGCCGCACTCCAAAGACATCATCAAAGCTCAGTTCCGAGGTGTATCAGAGGAGATTAAAGAAAAGCTCACCTGGAAAAACGCGGCAAAGTTTTACGGTGTCGAATAACTCGTGGTCTTCGGAACGCGCTATGAAATGGTTTAGAAGCATCTTTACTGCATTCCTAGTCGGAGCTGTTATCAGCGGTGATTCAGTCTTTGCTCAGACAGAGGCCTTCTATAAGGGTAAAACGCTGCAAATCCTCGTTGGCTCCGGCCCCGGCGCCGGTAATGATCTCAAGACAAGAATCTTTGCGAGGCATGCACCAAAGTATTTGCCCGGAACCCCGAACGTGATCGTTGAGAATATGCCCGGCGCTGGGGGTCTCAGAGCGAGGAACCACCTCTACAACCTGGTCAAGCCTGACGGATTAACCATTGCACAAATAGTTAGGGGTACCGAACTTCAGGAAGCGATTGGAGATCCTGGCGTTAAGTACAAAGCAGATAGGTTCAACTGGATCGGAAA
>DASUVS010000217.1:0-5644 GCA_036378835.1 Binatia bacterium
AATTGACTCCGCGCCCGCCCTGGTCCGGATATTCATTGGGCTTATGGCCGGAGGAAGCGGCAATCCAGGCCGGCAACGCAGTCGCCGGCAATCACAGCCTGAATGCCGAGTTCAGTTCGAAGCACGGTATCAAAGTGCCCAGAGGCGCGAAGTTTATGGATCTCAAGAAAAAGTACATGGCCGAAGAAATTGAAAAATTTAAAAAACAAGCCGGTGAAACGAAATAGCAATAGGAAGCTTATTATTATGCCGGCGTGTTCGATATCCGCCCGCTGACAAATAGAACATGATAATTCCGGGTCAGAGTTGCGCTTGATGAAACTTATAAAAGCACTGATCTGCGCGGTAATCGTTGCATTTATCTGCAACCCTACCGGCGCCGGGTCCCAGGCGAAGAAGATCAAGGTCGGCTACAGTTCCGATGCCCCGGGTTCGCTGGTCACATGGCTCGCTCGTGAAGCCGGGATTTTTGCCAAAAATGGCTTGGACGCTGACTTGGTCCGCACTCGCACCACCATCGGGGTCATGGCGCTCCTTTCCGGCGAGCTGGATTTCATTCAGGCTTCGGGTCCCGTCGTTCTCGAGAGCGCTCTCAGGGGCTCGGACCTGGTTTACATCGCCGGCGGCATGGCAACCCTGGATTTTATTTTTATGAGCCAGCCGGAAATCAAAAGAGCCGAAATGCTCAAGGGCGGAGTCGTGGGACTTGCTTCGATTCGCGGTGCCTCTTTGGTAGCCACAGAATTCGCGCTGCAAAAACTTGGTTTGAATACGAAGGACGTCAAATTCATCGTTATCGGCGGCACGCCGGAGCGGTTGATCTCGATGCGCAACAAGCGCCTGCAAGCCACGCTTCTCAGTCCACCCACCAGCATCGTCGCGGAGCGCGAAGGATTCAACGTGCTCGCCGATGTCGGCGCTCTGGGATTGCCCTTTCTGCATAATGGCATTGCCGCATCGCGCCGCTTTGTCCGGGATAATCCGGACACGGCAAGGCGCTACGTCAAGGCGCAGGTCGAAGCTGTCCACCTGATGAAGACCGATCGCAAAACCAGCGTCGCCGTGCTCGGCAAGTATTTGCGGCAGACCGCCAATAAAGAAATTCTCGAAAGAAGTTACGAGCTCTCGTCCACAGACGACAAATATTCACGCAAGCAGTATCCGTCATTGCCGGGAATTCAGACGGTTCTAGACGCCATCGCCGATGAAAATCCCAAGGCCAAGTCGGCGCGGCCCGAGCAATTCGTCGATACCCGTTTCATCAAAGAACTCGATGACAGCGGTTACATCGATAGCCTCTACAAAGGCAAGGCAAAATAGGGATGCAGGAAACCCTGGCGCAAAGCCTGGTGCATTCGTTGCGGGCGGCGGGAATCGATTTCATTACTTATCTCCCGGAAACGCGGCTCAGCCAGATCATACCGTTGCTACAAAGCGATAGCCATTTCCAACTGGCGCCGGTGGGCAGCGAAGCCGAAGGCGTGTCGATCGCCGCCGGCGCCGCTCTCGGCGGCAAAGTCGTCGCGAGTTATATGGAAGGAACCGGGGTTTACGTCGCTTGCTACAATATCTTGACCGTGGGCGTTCGCTACGGCGTGCCGATGTTGCTGCTGGTAAGCTACGTCGGCAGTCTCGAAGACCACCGAAACAGCTTTCTTTATGTCCAGCGCGGCATCAAGCTGATCCCGCAATTCGAAGCTCTCGATGTGCAGTATCAGGTGATTCGCAATGGCGACGGGCTCGAGCGTAAAGTTAAAAACGGTGTGCGCATGATGAACGCGCTCAAACAGCCGGTCGCCTTATTGTTCACAGAGGACTTTACTTTATGATTCGGTACGATTGTTTCGAATGGCTGGCGCCGCTCATGACCGACCAACTGGTGGTCACGTCGCTGAGCGGCCAGAGAGTCGAATGGGGGCATCTGTCGAAGCGAGAGGCCGACCTCAACCTCGGCTCGATGGGAAATGCCCTTGCGGTCGGCATCGGCCTGGCGCTGGCGCTGCCGCACCGGAAAGTGTTGGTCTTCGAATCCGATGGCAGCGTGCTGCTTTCGCTCTTCAACCTGCCGACTTTGGCCAATCTGAACCCGGGGAATCTGGCGGTATTCGTTTTCGACAATCAGGCTTACAGCGGCACGCGAATCAGCTATCCCAGTGCCACAGCGGGCAAAACGGATTTGGCGGGAGTGGCGAAAGCCTCGGGCATCGACCATTCGGTTACCGTAGCGGAATTGGACGACTTCAAAAAAGAAGCAGGCGCCGCTCTCACGGAAATCGGCTTACGTTTCGTAGTCTGTAAGATCGAAGAGAGCGTCGGCCACCGGCAAATTACCAGAAGCAATGTCGACTTGTTGGAAACAAAGTATCGTTTCGTGCGTTATCTCGAACGGACCGAAGGTAAACCGATTTTTCATGGGCGTGGGTAGCGGTGATTATGAAACCCGAGTTGGCTCATAAAACGGTTGCCGCGCTTAAACGCGCCGGAATCGATTTCGTCAGTTACATTCCCGAGACCAGATTGAGCGAGATCCTTCCGGTGATGAAAGCGGACGAGGCCTTTACCCTGGCTGCGGTATCGAGTGAAGCGGAAGCTGTCGGCATTGCCGCCGGAGCCGCTTTAGGCGGCAAACGCGCAGCAGTCTACATGGAAGGCACCGGCCTGTTTGTCTCCGCTTACAACCTTCTTACCGTCGGCGAGCGCTATGGCGTGCCGATGCTTCTGGTAGTAGCTTTCGTCGGCAGCTTCGATGATCAGCGAAACTCGTTTTTGTTTTCTCACTATGGCATCAAAACCATGAGCCTTCTAAAGACCATCGGCATCGAACACGTCGTGGTCGAATCCGGGGAGCATATCGAGGCGCGAATCGACGACGCCGTGCGCATGATGAATGCTTTGAAGTTGCCGGTGGCGCTGTTATTCACCGGCGAATTTACCGATTAACAGGCTACAGGCTGCTGAAAAGCCTCATAGGCTTCGTTGCGCTTGCCCGACTCGCTCAACGTACTCACAACGTACGCTTCCGCTCGTCAGTCATCGCGCGCCTCGCCTATGAGATCTTTTGAGCAGCCTGCAGGAACTTGTTGCTTATTACATCAACTTGCAACGGGAGAATGAAAGATGAAACCTCGAGTGTGTAAGATAACCGGCTTTTTAGTTGCTTTCTTTGCTTTAGGATTTCAGAGCGTTGAAGCCAAAACTATTTATATCGGTGTGTCCAATCCCGACATGTCGTTTCTGAGCGGCGGTGTCGCTCATTTCCAAGGCTACTTCAAAGACGAGGGACTGGACGTCGACGTGCTGCAGATGAACGCCAATGTGTCGGTTGCGGCGCTGGCGGCCGGCAATATCGATTACAATCTTATTTTGCAATCGGTGGTCACCGCGAATCTCCGCGGGCTGCCGCTCAAAGTTACCGGCATTTTGATCGAACGGCCAAACCACGCCGTGGTGGTTCACCCGAGCATTCAGAAGTTTGCTGATCTTAAAGGCAAGAAGATCGCGATTAGCTCGTTCGGCTCTCTGGTTGATATCCTCGCCCGGCTGACTTCGGCACACTTCAAACTCGACCCAAAAAGCGATGTCCAGTACGTTGCCGCCGGCAGCAGCTCGGCGCGCCTGACGCAATTGCAAACCGGCGTCGTTCAGGCGGCATTTCTAACGCCGCCGGGAAATCTGCGGGCCGAAGCCGCCGGCTTCAAAACATTATTGAACGTTCGCGATCTGTTTGCTTTTCCGGTGAACGGCATCGGACTGCACGAGCAGAAGCTCAAAAACGATCGAGACGAAGTCAAAAAAGTAACCCGCGCTCTGCTGCGGGCCAACCGCTTCATTCTGGATAATCCCAAGGGGGCGATCAAGATTTTGGCCGCTTGGGGCAGATCCAAACTGGATGTCGCCGAGGAGGCCTATCAGTACAACGCCAAGAACTATAGCCGTAATCTGCTGGTGTCCCGCTCGACGCTCGAGAATGTCATCGAGAGCACGCGCTGGAATGTTGAAACCAAGAGGAACGTCGCGGTGGATGACGTATTTGATTTTACCATCGTGCGCGAGATCTTGAAGGAAATGGGCGAGACCCCCAAGTAGCCGCGGCCTGTCACTCACCGTGATCATCCAGGTGACAACATCACAATACCCGAGGCTTCCATGCTGACTACCCTTAGTCGAAAAATCTATGCCGCTGCCAGCTCTGTGGTTCTGTGCCTGCTCGTGATTTTATTGTGGATAGACTCGTTGCCGGCGCAAACCGCCGACAAGCTGATTTTCTCGATCCCGAGCCGCAGCATTGCCGCCATCGATCTTTATATCGCCAAAGAGCGGGGATTTTTCCGCGGCGAAGGCCTCGATGTCGACATAGTTCAAATTCGCGGCAACGTTGCCATCGCCGCGGCCTTGAGCGGGCAGGTTCAAGCTACCAATGGTGTCGGCACGGTGATTCGAGCTCTCGAGCGCAGCGAGCTGCCGATGAAGATTCTAACTGTCAGCCTCAAGCGCAATTTATTCTGGCTCGTGTCCAGGCCGGAAATCACCTCCATCGCCCAGCTCAAAGGCAAAACCTTGGGCACTACCACATTAGGCGGCTCACAGCATTCGGCGGCGATGCGTCTGATCCGCAAAGGCGGCGTCGACGAAAAGGATATTACTGTAGTTGTCGGCGGCGACGTCCCGGCTCAGCTGCAAAGTCTGGTCGGCAGAACCATCGATGCCGCGGCGCTTTCGCCGCCGACCGTTATCCTGGCCCGCGACAAGTACAACATGAACGTGCTTGGCTCGGCGATGGAAGATTTGGCCAACCTTCAGAATGGCACGGCGGTGACGGAGAAGTTCCTGCGCGAGAAAAGGGACGTGCTGAAGCGCGTCCTGCGCGCGCGCATGCGGGCGAACCGCTATTTTGTGGAGAACGAGCGTGGCACCAGTGAAGTCCTGGCAAAATATCAGAACGTTGAATTGCCGGTGGCGGTGGAATCCTACCGCCTGGCAAAACCGGCTTTCACTATGAACGGCATCCCTTCTGATAAAGAGATCGAAGAGTTTCTCAAGTCCGAAGCCGAGCTTCTCAAACTGAAGGAGCCGGTTTCGCCGTCGAAGATTTTCGATTTCTCACTGCAGCGCGAGGTTAACCAGGAGCTTGGAGTCAAGTGAGGAGGAATGATTGAGATAACGTTGGAGTACTGCCGCGGGGTCTGTGAAGTTCGTTGATACAATTCAGCCATCACTATAGGCAAGCGGGGAAAGTTACCGTCACCTGGAAAGCCAGGCCCCCTCTTTGGCTCGGCCTTAGCAAAGGGGAGAGTAGTGGGGGTTGATCTCCACTTTGGCGAGTATGACGCGGAGCCGTCAAATTCTTTCTAAACTTTAGATAAGACACTAGTCCCATGGAACAAGAACTGGCGCAAAAACTGGTGACGAGCTTAAAGGAAGCCGGCATCGACGTGATCACCTATCTGCCGGAAACCAGACTCAGCCAAATTCTGCCGCTGCTTAGAAGCGACGATTCGTTCAAGCTCATTCCGGTTTCCAGCGAAGCCGAGGCGATCACCATCGGCGCGGGCGCGGCTTTGGGCGGCAAGCAAGTTGCGGTTTACATGGAATGCACCGGGCTCTATGTTTCCTGCTACAGTATCTTATCGATCGCAAAACGTTT
>DASUVS010000218.1:0-3423 GCA_036378835.1 Binatia bacterium
CAGTGGAGTCGTGTCCGTAGGACATGAGACCGCCCTCATGGACAAAAGCCTTTTCCCTTCTACATAACCCAGTTCCTGCATCCCCCGACGGAAGGCCTCGTTGCGGGCGACGTTTGAAGAAAGGGACGAAATGGTCAAGTATCCCACGTGCGGGATTTTTCTCTGTTGCTGCGCCGGCGCGGTCGAACAAACCGCAATGGAGATAGCGCCGATAGTGCAGAAGAAAAGTGGTTTTCTCTTCATTTTCACAATCCAAACGTCAAGTTTAAAATCTAATACAGCATCATCGAATTACCCGGTCCGCTCGCGCCAGCACATTCGGCGGAATCGTGAGGCCGATCTGCTTTGCGGTCTTAAGATTAATGATGAACTCAAACTTTGTCGGCTGCTCGATGGGGAGATCAGCGGGTTTGGCGCCTTTGAGGATCTTATCGATGTAGGTGGCGGCTCTATAGTAGAGATGGCTAATGAGCGGCCCGTAAGCCATTAAACCGCCTTCCTCGGCGAACTGCCGCGTGGGATACATGCCTGGAAGCCGATGCTTCAGCGCGAGCTCCACGATCTCTTTGGAGTGAAAAGTCACGAGCGGATTGGACGTCGCTACCAGGATCGCATCGACGTGCTTCTTTGGCAGCTCTGCAAAGGCTTTGTCGATGTCCTCGGCGTTGCGTAGATCCATCGACGATAACTGTATGGCGAAAGCTGTCGCCGCACCCTGAGTTTCTTTGAAGGCGACGCTTGATAACGCGTCGCGCGAACTCCACAACGTCGCAACATGATTAATCTTTGGGAAGGTTTCTTTGAGTAGCTCCACACGTTTGCCGCTCAAATCGGAGAGTAATACGGTCAGGCCGGTGACGTTGCCACCGGGCTTGGCCAGGCTATCGGCGAGTCCTTGCTCCACCGGATTTCCGCTGGTCATGACAATCGGAATCGTCTTTGTTGCCTTGCGCACGGCCTGCGCGCTGACGGATGTCGTGGTCACGATCACGTCGACACCGCCGTTAACGAGTTCCTTGGCAAGCTCCGGCAAACGATCGTATCGGCCCTCGGCATACCGGTATTCCAAGATGATATTCTTGCCTTCAGTGTAACCAAGCTCACTGAGACCTTTTTTCAGTGCTTCTAGATGGGGCTGATCTCTTCCGCCGACGAAAAGAATGCCAACGCGTGAAATCTTCGGCTGCTGCGCCTGGGTGGACGAAATTGTCAGCAGGAAAGTTGCCAATAGACAGATCAGGATCATTTTGCTCTTCATTTTCCGCCCGCGGATTTCGCCGACAATCGACCAGTGACTACTCATCATTCTCATTTGATCACCCTATCCGCCCGCGCGAGCACGTTCGGCGGGATTGTGAGGCCGATTTTGCTTTGCGGATTTAAGGTTGATCACCAGTTCGAACTTGGTCGGTTGCTCGACTGGCAGATCGGCAGGCTTGGCGCCTTTGAGAATCTTATCAACATAGATGGCGGCACGTCGTTGGAGATCAGCGAGGTCAACGCCGTAGCTCATCAGGCTGCCGCTTCGACGAAATTCCCTCTGACGTACACGGCTGGCAACTTGCTCGCGGTCGCATGCTCCGCTAGTGCTTTTCGCCTGACATTGAATACCGGGCCACCTAACACGAGGACTCGTAGAAGTGGGGTCTACTATTACGAAGAACTTTCTTCGGTGCAGCGCCTGAGCTGAAAAGCTAATAACCAAGAGCATAACGCCTAGCGCAAAAGCGAATGATTCTGCCGACGGAAATCACTTGATTACCCGATCCGCCCGCGCCAATACATTCGGCGGGATCGTTAACCCAATCTGCTTGGCAGTGTTGAGATTGATTACCAGCTCGAATTTCATCGGCTGCTCCACAGGAAGGTCAGCGGGCTTCGTCCCTCGCAAAATTTTATGCACGTAACTAGCGGCTCGTCGGAAGAGTTCGCCGCGGCTCTCCCCATACGAAAGCAGGCCACCTCTCTCACTCAAGCTTTTTTCGTCGTACATTGCCGGCAATTGGACGCTCGAGGCGAACTCGATAATCTCTCTCGCATGGCGATTTGTGAACGGATCGATCATGACGAGCAGTCCGTCCGGTCGTTCGTTCTTCAGAGCTACGAAAACATTCTCCAGTTCGTTCGGATTCTTTGCGCCGCGATCTTGAATCATGATTTTCATGGGACCGGCCGAAACTCTCGTTTCTTTCGCACCGAGCGCCATGGCGGGATTACTCGTGTTCCACAACATCGCTACACGATGAAGCTTCGGCACGGTTTCCTGTAGCAGTTCCAAACGTTTGGGCCATAGCTCCGGAGCCAGGTTGGTGAGACCCGTCACATTGCCTCCAGGATGAGCGAAAGTCTTCATCAGTCCACTGCCAATAGGGTCGCCCATAACCGGAGCGATAATTGGGATCGATCGTGTTGCACGCTTAGCTGCCAAGGCGGCCGGCGTGGTAGTTGCGACGACGATATCAACTGGCAGACGAACCAACTCTTCAGCTGCATCATTGAGCTGGTCTTCGCGCTGGAGCCAGCGATATTCAATGACGATATTTTGACCTTCGGTATAGCCCATTTCCTGAAGACCCTGCCTGAACGCATCGATGAAAGGATCGGGTGGTTTTCCGACTCTGAGGATGCCGATCCTATGGAAGCTTTTCGGCTGTTGGGCGTGGATCACCGGAATCCAAGTGAGAAGAATAAGAGCCAAAAAATAGAGGCGAAACCGTGGTGTCATCTTACCTCCCGTAAAGCGTTAACGAACAGCGATGCTTCTTGCGGCGTCATGTTGATCCGTATCGAGGCGGGCTGGATCTTATTCCACAGCGCAGGACAGTTACCGGATCACTCGATCAGCTCTGGCTAAAACATTCGGCGGAATGAGGAGACCAATCTGCTTGGCGGTTTTGAGATTAACCACCAGCTCGAATTTTGTTGGCTGCTCGACCGGAAGATCGGCTCGATCCATTCTCGATTTCCGATTTTAGATTTCCGATTAGCGCGAAGTCAGAATCAAAGACTCGGACCCAACACGATTTCTCGAGTAAAGTTTCTTCCTTCAATCGAAATCTAAAATTCATCGGATCACTCTGTTCGCTCGGGCTAGGACGTTCGGGGGAATGGTCAAACCGATCTGCTTGGCGGCTTTCAAATTAATGACGTAATCAAAATTCGTTGGCTGCTCGATCGGCAGATCACCCGGCTTGGCTACTTTAAGAATCTTATCGACATAAGTTGCGGCACGTTTAGAGATGTCGGTAACGGGAGCCCCATAAGTCATGAGCCCACCGGCATCAGCGATTACGGTCTGGCTAGCCATAGTAGGTAGGCGGTGTTGAATGGCAACTGTCACCGCCGAAGGACCAAAGACAACTTCGCGGCCCGGGCAACAACAAAACCGCACCTGCTGAATCGTTGGTAAGTTGCTTGAAAACA
>DASUVS010000219.1:0-8407 GCA_036378835.1 Binatia bacterium
AGCTGCTAGAGACTTTCGCTGACCAAGCCGTTATTGCCATCGAGAACATCCGGCTGTTCCAAGAGCTGAAGGAATCGCTGGAGCAGCAAACCGCGACGAGCGAGATTCTTGGCGTCATCGCCAGCTCTCCGACCGACATTCAACCGGTATTGGACGCTGTCGCTAAAAATGCGGCCCGATTGTGCGAAGCAACCGATGCACAGATTCGACTCATTGAAGGTGATGGCCACCGATTAGTGGCATCCTTCGGAACTCTACCCGCTCCGGAATTTAGAGTTACGAGCCCAGAAAACCCTTTCAGCCGAGCGATTCTTAAACGAGAGACGGTACACATCCACGATGTTCAGGAAGAGTATGGTCACCCGGCAGCCTCTGGAGCACGCACACTTCTTAGTACTCCGATGCTAAGAGAAGGCACTCCTATCGGTCTGATCAACATCAGACGAACGGAGATTCGTCCTTTTTCAGAGAGACATATTAGATTGCTCGAAACCTTCGCCGCCCAGGCGGTCATCGCAATCGAGAACGTGCGGCTGTTCAAAGAATTGCAGGAGCGCAATGCTGAACTGCGTGAGGCGCTGGAGCATCAGACGGCAACGTCGGAGGTGCTCGGCATCATTAGCCGCTCGCCCACGGATGTGCAGCCGGTGCTCGACGCCATCGTCGAGAGCGCGGCGCGGGTTTGCGGAATCGACGATGTGGCGCTACGGCTCCGCGAGGGAAACACTATGGTTATGCGGGCTCATTTCGGTCCCATACCCATACCAACTAGCCGCGTCGAGATCAGTATTGATGAGCCATGGTATCGCTGGATGCGCGAGCACGGCGCGCTCCAGGTTCCCGACGTCCGCGAGGCACAGAACGATTTCCCGACAATGGGTTTTGGCGGCGACTGGCGCAGCATCTTGTTCATTCCCCTTCGTCAGCAGGGGGAACTCGCTGGAACCCTGATCGCACGTCGCACCGTGGTGCGTCCCTTTACCCCCGCTCAGGTCAAACTGCTAGAGACCTTCGCCGACCAAGCCGTCATCGCCATCGAGAACGTGCGCTTGTTTCAAGAATTGGACGCACGGACGCGCGAACTGGCGCGATCAGTAGAAGAACTCAAGGCCTTGGGAGAAGTTGGCCAGGCGGTAAGTTCGACGCTGGATCTTTTGACCGTGCTCAGCACGATTGTGGCACGCGCGATTCAGCTGTCGGGAACCGATTGCGGAGTTATTTATGAGTACGATGAGGCGGCAGAGGTGTTTCACCTGAGAGCCAGCCATCGTATGGAAGAGGAGCTGGTTGAAGCTATCCGCGCCGCCCCCTTGCGGGTCGGGGAAGGCTATACGGGACAAGCGGCGCTAGTGCGGGCTCCGGTCCAAGTCAGCGATCTGCGCAACGAGCAAGAAGTCAGGCTGATGCGGATTAGACCGATCTCAGACCGGCTTGGTTATCGATCTCTTTTAACGGTTCCGATCCTGCTTGAAGATCGGCTCATGGGCGCCTTGACGGTCTGGCGAAAGCGGGCTGGAACATTCACCGCAGAGCTGATCAATCTTCTTCAAACCTTTGCCACGCAATCGGCTCTCGCCATACAGAACGCCCGGCTGTTCCGCGAGATCGAAGAGAAGAGCCGACAGATCGAAGCTGCCAACCGGCACAAGTCAGAATTTCTCGCCAACATGTCGCACGAGCTGCGCACGCCGCTCAACGCCATCATCGGTTTCTCCGAAGTCTTGGGCGAGAGACTTTTCGGCGAGCTCAATGAGAAGCAAGCCGAGTACACCGAGGACATTCTTTCCTCCGGCCGCCATCTTCTCTCGCTCATCAACGAAATACTGGATCTCTCCAAGGTCGAAGCCGGCCGCATGGAGCTGGAGCTGGCACCGTTTGATTTCCCATTGGCGATCGACAATGCGCGCACGTTTGTGCGGGAGCGCGCAACGAGGCATGGCATTACAGTCGATGTAAAAATTGACGAGCGCCTTGGCGAATTTGTCGGCGATGAGCGCAAGATAAAACAGATCCTGCTCAATCTGTTGTCCAACGCGGTAAAGTTCACTCCGGAGGGGGGACGGATCGGGATTAATGCCAGACAGAGTAACGGTGCTATAGAGATCTCGGTAAGTGACACAGGGATCGGCATCGCGCCTGAGGACCAGCCCAGGATCTTCGAAGAGTTTCGTCAGGTGGGCAGCGACTATGAGCACAAGAGAGAGGGGACGGGACTTGGTTTGACCTTGGCGAAGAAGTTCGTCGAGCTGCATGGAGGAAGGATCTGGGTGGAGAGCGAATTAGGCAAAGGCAGTACCTTTACCTTCTCCCTACCCCACCATTAATTTTCGATTTTCGATTTTGGATTACGGATCTCGGTATGAACGAAGCAGCTTTCATCGGACAAAGCAGGTTGCTTGCGGAATCATCCGACTCGTCGAATCGCTGCCTAACGCCGAACGGCAGATGTTATTGGAAGGCAATTACTTCGTTCTGGGACGTCGGTTGGTGCCAACTAAAGTGCGGCATGACAACCTCGCAATATTCGAGGAAGAACAGATGAGAAGAGCTACCGTTATGGTTGACGTGAATGCTCATTCCTCATTGAGTTCCGATGGTACAAGCCGATGCCGGGAACGAATCGTGCGGTCAGTTGTACAAAGCGCAACACGTCGGGCCAAGCTGTGTGCGACAAGCAATCGGTCAAAGGGGTCACGGGTCCAGTCGAACCTCAAGGCATGGCCCACGAGAGTTTCCAGCGAAATATCGTCAATGATAAATCGTCTATCTTTCATGACGGTGCTGGTGAACTCGGGATTACTAACGGAAAGCCGTCCAACTTCAGCCAAAAACAGGATTTCCAGAAATGAAACAGGAGACACACCCCATGGGCGATACCGATCCAGCCAAGGGAAATTAGCCAAACGTTTGGATTCGAGGACGAGCCAGATTAGAAAATGGGTGTCGAGAAGAAGGGTCACTTTCTTGACCGCCGCCGTGGAACCAGGCGGCGCCCTGGACCACGCCACTCCCACGACCATTGATCTGCCTCATCGGCGCGCGGCACTTTCAGGATTTTTTTATACTGTTCGGAAGCTTTGGCGCTCTTGGTTTGCGCGGGCTCTTCCCGGCGCAGCACGATTCGTTGGCCGTTGCGCTCGATCGCAATTACTTCGCCCCGGAGCGCATCATCGAGCAGTTGAAACCAACGTTTTCTGGCTTCGGATGCCTTCACGTGCTTCACATGTACAATGTACAACAGAGGGTGCAATGAAACAACACAAGAATTCCGATCCGGAGCGCTGGGGTACCACTAACGAAGGAGTAAGGGTAGCATTGGAGGAAATTGAAAACTCTAAATTCGAAATGGATGTTTCGTTAAAAGAGAAATCGTAGTTTTCACCGCCGAGGCGCGGAAAACATAGAGAAGCAAAAGAGATGTTGCCTCTGCGAACTCTGCGTCTCTGCGGTTATATTTGATCCGTAGGTAAACGATGCCGCCGACTAAACGACCTCCGCCGAAAAATAAACGTTCATCCCATGAGACAACGGACGCCAAGCTGCGCCGGGAGAATAAACAACTAAGACGCGAGCGCGACGAAGCGTTGGAGCAACAGGCGGCCACAACCGAGATCCTGCGTGTCATTGCCAGCTCGCCAACAGATATTCAGCCGGTGCTCGAAACCGTGGCGCAAAGCGCCGCTAGACTATGCGAGGCACAAGACGCGGTAATCTATCGTTTAGATGGGGATGTTTTGCGGCGAGCGGCGATATGTGGGCTGATTCCCATGCGGGAAACGCCGTTACGACTAAGCCGGGGCACAACGAGCGGCCGCGCCGTGGTCGATCGGCAAACAATTCATATCCATGACATCGATGCTGAATCTGAAACCGAATTCCCGGATATAGACAAGACGGGCAGGGAAGGCGGTAGCCGGGCTAGAACGAGACTCGCGGTACCTTTACTGCACGAGGGTGTCGCGCTGGGCACCATCCTGATTCGCCGAATGGAGGCCCGCCCGTTCACAGATAAACAAATTGCGCTCCTGAAATCTTTTGCCGATCAGGCGGTGATCGCGATCGAAAACGCCCGGCTTTTTCAAGAACTCACCGAAGCCTTGGAACAGCAAATTGCGACGAGTGAAATATTGAGGGTCATCGCCAGCTCGCCGACCGACATTCAGCCCGTGCTGAATGCTGTAGCCGAAAATGCCGCGCGACTATGCGATGCAAGCGATGCAGTGATCTTTCGGTATGACAGCGATCTCGCGCGGTCCGTTGCGTCGTATGGATCGATTCCGTTGGCAAGAGCGATGGGAGAAGAACATCGCACGACACGAGGGTCGCCTCCAGGGCGAGCGATGCTTGACCGCAAAACGATTCACGTTCATGACATCGTCGCAGAATTCGATACCGAGTTTCCGGAGTCCAGGGCACGGCATCAGATCAGTGGCTCCCGAACAGTGCTTGCCACGCCTCTACTTCGCGAAGGTGCGTCCATCGGGGCGATCATGATTCGGCGCACAGAGGTTCGTCCGTTCTCAGACAAGCAGATAAAGCTCCTGGAAACCTTCGCTGACCAAGCCGTCATCGCCATTGAGAACGTTCGGCTGTTCCAAGAGCTACAGACCCGCAACCGCGATCTGACTGAAGCATTAGAACAGCAAACTGCAACCGGCGAAGTGTTGCGGGTGATTGCATCCTCGCCCACAGAGCTTCAACCTGTACTTGATACGCTGATCGCGAATGCGGTTCGGTTGTCCGGAGCAAGCAGGGGGCATGTTCGGAGATATGATGGCGAGTTTCACCGTGTAGTGGCTCATTACGGTGAGACCCCCGAAATGATTGCCGTTCTCAGTGCCAATCCCTTGCCGGCAAGCTCGGAAGTGCCAGCTGCGAGAGCCCTTATGGGACGACAGCCGGTCCACATCCTCGATGTTCTAGAGGAGCGCGGTGCGCATCTCGATCTGGCCCGGCAAACGGGGGTTCGAACTATGCTCGCGGTGCCGCTCATGCGCGAAGGAAACCACATCGGTAGTCTCACGATCTGGCGTGACTTGGTCGAACCATTTACGGATCGGCAGATCGAGCTGGTGAAGACCTTCGCCGACCAGGCGGTGATCGCGATCGAAAACGTGCGGCTCTTCAATGAGCTCAAGGAGTCACTTGAGCAACAGACTGCGACGAGTGAAATATTGGGTGTGATCGCCAGCTCCCCGACTGACATCCAGCCGGTTTTGGATGTGGTCGCAGAGAACGCTGCACGGTTGTGCGATGCAAGCGACGCTGCGATTTGGCGTGCTGACAGCGATAAGTTCTGGCTTGTAGCCTCGCATGGATCGATCCCAATTCACCGGCGGGAGGAATTTAGATCGATGAATCGTCGTGGGCCTCTCGGCAGAGCAATGATCGACCGAGAGACCATCCACATCCATGATTTATCCAGTTCAGAGGCCCAAGCCGAATTTCCGGCGGCCTGGACTATCAGTCAAAGCGTCGGCGTCCGAACCGATCTCGTTACACCGCTGCTTCGTGAAGGAGTTGCGATGGGGGCGATTCACATACGCCGTACGGAGGTTCGTCCCTTCTCGGACAAGCAGATCGCGCTTCTCAAGACCTTCGCCGATCAGGCGGTCATCGCCATCGAGAATGTGCGTCTATTCAAAGAAATCCAGGAGCGCAACGCGGAATTGCGCGAGGCCCTGGAACATCAGACCGCAACGGCCGAGGTGCTCGCAATCATCAGCCGCTCGCCCACGGATGTGCAGCCCGTGCTCGACGCGATTGTCGAAAGTGCAGCGCGGGTTTGTGGGATCGATGACGTGGTGCTGCGGCTCAAAGATAGCGACTCGATGATTCCCCGGGCGCATTTTGGTTCAATACCTATTGCCCGCGTCAAGGTCAGTACTGATGACCTACGCTTTCGCTGGATGCAGGAGCATGGCACGCTCCACCTTCCCGATTACCGCGCCCAGAATGATTTCCCGAAGGGCGACTCCGTCCTCGGCTTTCGCACCTTCCTATCCGCTCCCCTTCGCCAGCATGAAAAGCTGATTGGCGTACTGAGCGCACGTCGCATGGAGCTGCGCCCCTTCACCCCTGTGCAGATCAAACTGCTCGAAACCTTTGCCGATCAAGCTGTTATCGCCATCGAGAACGTGCGGTTGTTCCAGGAACTAAAGGAGGCGTTAGAGCAGCAAACGGCAACGAGCGAAATTTTGGGAGTCATCGCCAGCTCACCGACTGACCTGCAGCCCGTCCTCGAAGCGGTTGCAGCAAGCGCAGCCCGGTTGTGTGACGCCAATGACGCAATCATCCATCGTCGCGAAGAGGGACTAGCTCGTCCCGTGGCGTTTTATGGTCCTATAGGGTTCACCAGACCCGCTGGACAAGGTTTCCGTCCGACTAGATCAGACCCGCCTGGGCGAGCCATGCTGGACGGAAAAACAATACATGTTCAGGACATCGTAGCGGAACTCGATACTGAGTTTCCGGAATCTAGAGCACACCAACAGATTAGCGGTTCTCGCACGATTCTCGCCACGCCGCTTCTGCGTGAAGGCGTATCCATCGGCTCGATCATGATCCGTCGCACGGAAGTTCGCCCTTTCACTGATAAACAGGTCAAACTTCTTGAAACGTTTGCCAGTCAGGCAGTGATAGCCATCGAGAACGTCCGGCTGTTCAAGGAATTACAGGAACGCAATGCTGAACTGCGCGAAGCGTTGGAGCATCAGACCGCAACGGCCGAGGTGCTCGGCATTATCAGCCGCTCGCCGACAGACGTGCAGCCGGTCCTGGATGCCATCGTCGAAAGCGCCGCACGGGTTTGTGGAATCGATGACGTGCTGCTGCGGCTCCGCGAGGGGGACGTTATGATCGCGCGGGCTCATTTTGGCCCCATACCTATCGGGTATGTCGGCCTTAGTATCGATGAGCCAAACTATCGCTGGATACACCAGCATGGCACGCTCCACGTTGCCGATGTCCGTGACCAGAACGAATTCCCAACGTTGGGTCTAGCCGGGGGCTGGCGCACCCTATTGTCCTCTCCCCTTCGTCAGAAGGGGGAACTCGTTGGATTACTGAACGCACGCCGCATCGAGGTGCGCCCCTTCACCCCTGTGCAGATCAAACTGCTCGAAACCTTTGCCGATCAAGCTGTTATCGCCATCGAGAACGTGCGGTTGTTTAATGAATTGAAAGAGGCATTAGAACAGCAGACGGCGACAAGCGAGATCCTGGGCGTGATCGCCGGCTCACCGACGGATATTCAGCCGGTACTGAATACGATTGCTGAGCATGCTGGACGTATTTGTGGAACGCCCGATGTCTCCATCATTCGCGTCGAAGAGAACGCTTATCGCATCGTTTCGACGTATGGCTCCGCCCCCAATTGGACGACCGGCGAAATCCGTCCGCTGGATCGTGGCTCCGTGGTTGGCCGTGCGATAGTCGATCGGCAAACGCTACATATTCATGACGTCCGAGCAGTCGAAGACGACTTTTGGCGCGTCAAAAATAACGCAGTACTACAGGGCTTACGAACAATGCTTGCGGTTCCGTTGATGCGCGAAGGTCTCGCAATCGGTGCGATTGGGATTCGCCGTACCGAAGTCCATCCCTTCACCGACAAGCAGATCGCTCTTCTAAAGACTTTCGCTGATCAGGCGGTGATCGCGATAGAGAACGTGCGGCTGTTCAAAGAACTTGACGAGCGCAATAAAGAGTTGCGCGAGGCCCTGGAACACCAGACTGCAACCTCAGAAGTGTTGAGCATCATTAGCCGCTCGCCCACGGACGTGCAGCCGGTGCTGGATGCCATCGTCGAGAGCGCCGCAAAAGTATGTGGAATCGATGACGTGCACCTGAGACTTCGTGCCGGGAATGCGATGGTTTCACGCGCTCATTTTGGCACGATACCTATACTGCGCCCAGAGATCCCCATCGATGAGTCAAATTTCCGCTGGGTCCGTGAGCATGGCACGCTACATGTTCCCGATGTCAGCAAGCAAAGCAAGTTTCAGCAGCTCGGTTCCGAAAGGCATTTCCGCACACATTTAGTAGTTCCGCTCCGCCAGCAGGGAGATTTCATTGGATTGATGGGTGCGCGTCGGACCGAGGTGCGTCCTTTCACTCCGGCGCAAATAAAGCTTCTTGAAACGTTCGCCGATCAAGCAGTCATCGCTATTGAGAACGTGCGGCTGTTCCAAGAATTGAAAGAGTCGTTGGATCAACAAACCGCGACGAGTGAAATACTCGGTGTCATCGCCAGCTCGCCCACTGACATACAGCCGGTTTTGGATGTCGTTGCGGAGAACGCTGCGCATTTATGCGAGGCAAACGACGCTTTAATCTTCCGGACCGATGGAGACGTTATGCACATGGCGGCGAAATATGGACCAATGCCGGTGGCGGAAACGATGCG
>DASUVS010000220.1:0-3087 GCA_036378835.1 Binatia bacterium
AATCAATCAAGAGTACGAAGAAAAGACCATAATAAAACAATCGAGAATTCCCGGTGCGGGCAACGGATTGTATGCGGCAGTAAAGATCAACAAGGGCGAAACCATCGGCGAATTGGGCGGCCGTCTGGTCTCTGATGACGACGAGTCCCATGGCAATCATTACATCGCATCGATTCCCGAATGCGCTTGGGAAAAAACCCGTCCTTACAAGTACATCAACGCGAAAGAGCATGGCGGGCACGTCAGTCGCATCAATTTCGCCCCAAGCGAGATAAACGGAATAGAAACTCACCTGCAAAACGCGACGATCAAACAAATCTGCGAATATCCGTATTTTATCTATGTCGCCGTGAGAGACATCGAACCCGGCGAGGAAATTTGGTCCAGTTACGGCCCGGACTACGAATACGGCCACTTCATGAACATTCCGCAGGTGCGAGACTTTTTCTGTGGCCTGGTAAAGCTTGACTGCCGCGATCGATTTACCTTCTCTCATTAGATTGCACGACGGCTTGGGATGGCTAGGTCTTACAGCTCAGCACCGCTGATCATGCGTGTTCCTTCTTAAATGAACTTATCGGCGCCGAAAACTTCTTTTCAGAAGTGGCGACTCTTCGCCCCGTTGTGATATCGGTCAGGCGAGGTTTGTTCTAAACTGCACGAATCGGGGGCAAGTAGCCGATGAAGATCGAGACCATTGAAACCACCATACTCGAGATGCCGTACACCAAGCCGTTGATCACGGCGACCAATCATTTCACCGTCGCTCGCGGGCTGCTTGTCAAAGTCGTTACCGATGGCGGCCTTCCGGGCTATGGCTATTCGGATCTTTTCCCGCGCACCGGTGAGACAGCGGAGACCGCGCGCCACGTCATTGACGCGGTGCTCGAGCCCAAGGTCAATGGGCGTGAACTAGAAGATTTGGCCCGCATACGGGCAGACTTGGATCACGCGCTGACCGGCAATCCAAGAGCCAAAGCCGCCCTGGAATGCGCTTTGTACGATGCCCTGGCGCGCAGCATTCATATTCCGTTGAATCTGCTGTTCGGCGGGCGTTATCGAAATGAAATCAGAGTGATCAAAATGATCAGCGTCGGCCAGCCCGAGATGATGGCCAGTGAAGCCAAACAGGTGGCCGATGAAGGACTCGCGCTAAAGCTCAAGATGAGCGGCAATATAAGCCTCGACCTGTCCCGCGTCGCAAAAGTCCGCCAGGCCGTCGGCGATGATGTATTTATCAAGGTCGATGCTAATGAGGCCTACGATGCCAAGACTGCGATTCGTCTGGCCAAGGGCTTGGCCGATCATGGCGTGGCGATCTTTGAGCAACCCGTTCCGCGCGATCAACTCGGCGCGCTGTGGGAAGTTAAAAAGCATGCGCCGATAAAGATCGAGGCGGATCAATCGGTGCGCACAGTGGCCGACGCCGCCTACTTGATCAGAGAGCGAATGGTGGATTCGATCAACACCGGGATCCAAAAGATCGGCGGCATCCAGGAAGTAAGAAAAATCGCCGAGCTGTGCGAACAGGCCGGCATAAACTGCGCGCTATCCAATACCGCGGGCAGCATGGTCGGCGATGCTGCGGCGGTGCATCTGGCCGCGAGCATGCCGGGGATCTCGCCGCTGTGCGAGCTCGGAGAATTTGAAGTTATTTCCGGAGATCCGTTTTTTGGCCTCGCAGTCGAAAAAGGCGCGATCCAGGTACCCGAAGGAGAAGGGCTGGGTGTGGGTCTGAGAGGATTTTAAATGCGGGGAGTTCCGGAGGATCTTCATGAGCCAATCTGAATTTGCCGCGGCGATCGACAAGATCGTGGGCGATTATAATGATCGTCTGAAGTGGGTGTCATTTTCCAAAGATCATCTAACCCGTGAGTCGGCTCAAGTATTGATCGAGCAATGGTCCAATTTCACCCGACATAGCCGGCAGTGCTGGGCGCATGTGGTTGGTAACTGTCCGATTATCGAGGTGCGTAAATTTATTGTCACAGAAAATCTTTATGAGGAGGAGGCGCAGGAGGGCCATTCGCATTTTGAAATTCTCGTGCGCATGGGAATGGCCGTAGGGCTCACGCGACACGATATTGAGTTCGCCAAGCCCTTGCCCACCACGGTAGTGGCGATGAACGCTTGGGAAGCGATGACCAAAAACCGTTCCTGGTACGAGGGCCTTGCGGCCAAGTCCGTCCTCGAACGAACCAACAATCCGAACTGCGGCAACTTCTCCCATCATCAGGCCGATTACTGGACCCGCCAGTTGAAACTGTCCAAAGAGGACACCGAGTTTTGGTGGATGCACGACTCGGTAGATCAGATTCACGGCGACGGCTCTTTGAAACTTTTAGAGAAATACTTGACAACGGACGATCAGAAGCAGGCGGCACTGCGCGCGGCGGAAGAATCGATGATGGCTTGGACGGTCTACTTCGACGGTTTTTACTATGAAGGACTCCGAAGAAGCGGGACGAGCCCGTTGAAGTGAAACGTGTTCCAATCGTTCAAAACGTTCAAGCCGTTCAAATCGTTCAATCGCAATCCCCCTCCTTCATCCTCCCCCACGACCGGGGGAGGAATAGAGGTGGGGGTTGGAACGAGCTGAACGGTTGGAAGGGGAGCGAAGCGACAATTAGGAGTTACCATGGCTAAGCCGCAGACGAAGAAATCGTTAGAGACATTCAATCAGGAGCTGGCCGAGGTCCATATGACCGGTCAATGGATCTACGAAGAATTGCTTAATCGCGCCATCGGCGGGCCCCGGCCGCGCGGCGACGCCTATCTTTGGCCGTGGCAGATGGTGCGCGGCAAATTGCTCGAAGCCTGTGACGTGCTCGAAGAGAGCTTTACAGCCCGCCGCAGCGTTCTTTTCGGTAATCCCGGTTTGAACGATAACGCTACCACGCACACGCTTTTGATGGGCATCCAGATGATCAAGCCCGGCGAGATCGCCTGGGCTCATCGTCACAGTTTGGCGGCCATCCGCTTCGTCATCAAAGGCGACGGCAAAGTGTTTACCGTGGTTGACGGCGAGAAGTGTCCAATGGAGCCCTATGATTTGATTCTTACGCCGCAATGGACCTGGCACGATCA
>DASUVS010000221.1:0-8988 GCA_036378835.1 Binatia bacterium
TGTCTTCCGGAATTTCGTTTATCCCGACGTAATTGCCGAGAGACTTGCTCATCTTATTAATACCGTCGGTACCTTCAAGCAGCGGCATCGTCAGAACAACCTGTGGCTCCTGACCATACTCGCGTTGCAGTTCACGCCCGACGAGCAAATTGAATCTCTGGTCAGTGCCACCAAGTTCGATATCGGACTTCAAAATTACTGAATCGTAGCCCTGCATCAACGGGTAGAGAAATTCGTGGATGCTAATCGGCTGGTGTTTCTGAAAACGCTGCTTAAAATCATCCCGCTCCAGCATTCTCGCGACGGTGTATTTTGCGCTGAGCTCGATCAATTGCACTGCGTCGAGTTTTTCCATCCATCGATGGTTGAACTCAATGATGGTCTTTGTCGGTTCCAAAATCTTGAAGATTTGCTCTTTATAGGTTTCCGCATTCCGAAGGACCTCCTCACGGCTCAGCTGTTTACGTGTTTCCGCCTTACCCGACGGATCACCTATCATGCCGGTGAAGTCCCCGATTAAAAAAACGACTTCATGTCCCAGTTCCTGGAACTGTTTCATTTTTTGAATCAAAACAGCGTGGCCAAGATGGAGATCCGGCGCGGTGGGGTCGAAGCCGGCTTTTATCTTTAACGGTCGACCGGCTCTCAACTTCCTAACCAGCTCTTCTTCAGGAAGGACCTCGACGGCCCCTCGCTTAATTATTTCAAGCTGGGCTTCCGCGTTTAACATGTCGTCACTGTGTCGCCTGGTAAGGAATTCGTAAGCGTCTAATCTCGCGGGCTTGCCCAGAATCGTCGTCGACATCGACAATGATACCTTGCAGGACAACATTTTCGTGAGCCACCTCGAACTGCCGAGGAAGCTGACTTAAAAATCCCTTGATCACTGTTTCTTTGTCCATCCCGATGACTGAATCCAGTGGACCACACATCCCGACATCAGTGATATAAGCAGTACCGCCCGGCAAAATCCGATCGTCGGAAGTCTGCACATGAGTATGGGTCCCGAAAACGATGGAAGCTCGCCCGTTCAGATGCCAACCCATGGCGTTCTTTTCCGAGGTCGCCTCTGCATGCATATCAACAATAATGACCCGCGAATGACGCCCCCGTTCCCGACAAATCGCATCGACACTGCGAAAAGGATCGTCCACATGATTAGGCATAAAGACACGTCCCTGAACATTGATAATGAGCGCCTTTGAACCATGATCATTTTGCCACGCGCACCAGCCTCGACCAGGCGCGCCTTCGGGATAATTCGCGGGCCGGATCAGCTCCGAATGTTCATCCATATACTGATAGATTTCCTTTTTCTTCCAGATGTGATTTCCCGAAGTGAGAACATCGACCCCAGAAGACAGGAGCTCTTTTGCGCTCTTCACATCGACCCCTATGCCACCGGCGGCATTCTCCGCATTAGCAATCGCCAGATCGATTCCTTCTCGCTCGATCAATGACGGAACCAAATCTCGAATGGCTCTTCTCGCCGGCCGACCAACCACATCCCCAAGAATCAGAACACGCATTCCGAATCCTTTACTTGGCGTAGTCGACCGCGCGCATTTCGCGAATAACCGTAACTTTTATCTGTCCGGGGTAGGTCATTTCATTCTCAATCTTCTTGGCGATCTCACGAGCCATTCGCGCCGCGTCATCGTCGGACACAAGATCATGCTGCACCATGATCCGGATCTCTCTCCCGGCCTGAACCGCATAGGACTTCTCCACGCCTTTAAAGGAATTGACGATGCGCTCGAGTTCTTCAAGGCGTCTTGTATAACTCTCGATCATCTCACGACGCGCGCCCGGCCGGGCGCCCGAAAGCGCATCGGCAGCATCAACCAACGGCGCCAGTATCGTTTCAGCCTTCACATCCTCGTGGTGGGCGGCGATGGCGTTGACAATCTTCGGCGATTCGCCATATTTCCGTGCCAACTCGGCTCCTATAATCGCATGGGATCCTTCCACCTCGTGATCCACCGCTTTACCGATATCGTGCAATAACGCTGCACGCCTGGCTTGCTTCTCGTTCAGTCCCAATTCGGCTGCCATGGAGCCGCAAATGAAAGCTGCCTCAATCGAGTGAAGCAAAACATTCTGCGCATAACTATATCGATATTTCAGTCGCCCCAGAAGTTTGACGATTTCGGGATGAACGCCATGAACTCCAACATCAAAGATTGCCTTCTGTCCGGCTTCTCGTATAGCTTCATCGATCTCCTGTTCGGATTTCCGGACCACCTCTTCGATTCTGCCCGGGTGAATACGGCCGTCGGAAATCAGCTTCTCCAGCGACAATCGCGCTATTTCCCGTCGAATTGGGTTGTGTCCGGATATGACAACCGTTTCAGGCGTGTCGTCCACGATGAGATCTATCCCAGTTGCCGCCTCAAGCGCGCGAATGTTGCGCCCTTCACGGCCGATTATCTTTCCCTTCAATTCATCGTTCGGCAGGGGCATAACGGTCACCGATCGTTCCGCGACAAAGTCGCCAGCCAGTCTTTCAATCGCTAAGGCGACAATTTTTTGGCCTTTTCGAGCCGCTTCGGCCTTGGCTTCCTCTTCAATGACCCGTATACGTTTGGCTGCCTCGTGTTTGGCCTCCTCAATCATTTCGTCTATCAGACTTTTCCTGGCTTCATCGCGAGTAAGCCCGGCTACTTGTTCCAGCTGTCGCCTGGCTGCATCGATTTGGCGATCGCACTCTGCCGACTTGTCGTCGAGAGTTTTCTCTCGAGATTTAAGCGCACCCTCACGGCGATTAATCTCATTCTCCCTTTTTTCTATAGAATCGATCCGTTTTTCCAATCCCTCGTCTCTGCTGACCAAGCGCTTTTCCTGCGCCTGGAGCTCCCGACGCGTTTCACGCACCTCCTTGTCGAACTCTATACGTTCTTGTTGAACACTGTCCCTGGCATAAATCTCAGCCTCTTTTTTGATTGCGTTGGCATCTTTCTTCGCCTCGTCAATAATCCGGGCCGCGGTGTTCTGCGCTATCTGTAGGTCCGCCTGCTGCTGTTTTTTGCGTATCCATGCGATAACCAAAGATGCACCAACGCCAATCAATACTCCGATGACAATCGAAAAAATATTCGCGTCCAATAACAGCACCCTCCCTTCTGGTGATATAGTCCTAGCTTAGCAAACCTGCTTGGTCTGCTCGGGCACTCTCTGACAATCAATAAACCGCTCCTGCGTCGAAATGAAAAGAACCTTCTCATCCCAGGAATCCACCGGCACGTGATCAACGACCTGAAATTCGTAAGCCAGTCCTACAGGCGTTGCCCGCGAACCCCACTGGCGAATCACGCGGTCATACCATGCCTGACCGCGACCTAATCGATTTCCTTTCGGGTCGAAACCTACGCCGGGCACAATGAGCAAGAGGTCAATCCCGTCGTAATGGCTCAAGACCTTGCGGCCTGTAGGCTCGGCAATCCCCGATTTGCCGCGGACCAATTCCGTAGGGGATTCAATCTCGGCAAACTCTAAACTGCGGTTTGGAAGCAAACGTGGATAGACCACTCTCTTGCCATTGCGCAATGAGTGATCTCTTATCTGCTCAGTATCCGCCTCATTTTCTATCGAGCTATAAAGAGCGATGGCTGTTACCGATCGGTATAGAGGTGTTTCGAGAAGCCGTGCCTGAATGGAGCGGCTCCAAGACTCGGCCTTTTCGGTCGATAGCGACTTCCGCTGCGACAGCAGCGCAACTCGCAAAGCTGTTTTGCTTTCGAACACCAATATCCCCTATGGCGTAGTCCGCGGCGGGGAAACGAGGAGAGACTGTGAGAGGAGGAATGTCTCTAAAGATCTGAACGTCGGATCGAGAGGGTGGGTCCTCGGGAGAGTCGGCCCCCGGCTAAAATAACCACAGGTGTGTACTCCGCCGTACTTGGCGCTAATTCATCAACTCTATTGAACGTAAACCGGTCCAGTCGGATTCCCCGCGCGCGGAGATACCCCAAACACCCGAGCACCCAACACATCAGATTTTGAAATATCTTTGCTCCCCTAATTCTCATCATCTTTCCCAGCCGCCGTCTTAATAATCCGCCGCTTGCGCCGTTCAACGACTAAACCTGACCATACCGCTGCTATAGCGGGCCCGTATCCATTGGCTCACGGTGCTCCGTCGACCCACACAATTCGGCGAATCTAAGCTCGTCAAGCGTCCTCACTCAATCTGGCTGACAATTCTTTTGATAGCTGGTTGACTCGTTTTAACATCGTTTCATGAGCTTCTTTTAGCCGATAATACTCGTCGGCTATATTTAAAGCTGTTAACATCGCAACGTTCGATTTGGCCGCCGGTTTCGAGGATCGAGACAGCTCTTGCATCTTGTCATTAACGTAACTGGCGACTCTCAATATGTAGCTTTCTTCCGCATCGCTGCTGATCGTAAAACTTTGACCCAGAATTTCCACATTTAGCGATCGCTTCATACCGCGTACTCAAGCTCATTCCGAGAGGTCGAGAGTGGAGAACTGACCGATGATTTTATCGAGCTTCTCCCGTAACTCGAGACGTTCACGCTCATATTGGCGGATCTGCCCCTTGAGGTGGTGCCACTCGCTCTCTTTTTGCTGAAGCTTCTTTTCCATCAATTCTTTTTCTTTTTTGGCTTTCTCGTGCTGCTCGATCAGCCGGTTGATCTTCACTTCAAGTTGTTCGATTGCGTCGAGAGCCATGATTTTCAGTTTGTCCAAACTTCATGTTTGAGTTTAGTTTTAAGGGTACCCCTTGTCAAGTTCATTATCGAGACACTGGCTTATCGCCGCACTGCGCCGATTGGCTGAGTAGTCATCGCTTTGAATCTTCAACCGGGTCATCATAACCGAGCACCGTTTCCCAGGGTAGACTACAGTGAGCAACCACTAGGGTATCGAATTTTTCCCACCAACGAGTCTCCCGACCCTCGAGACTGAGAAATCTTACCATTTGCAGCATGTCCGAAATTTCGGATTGACGAAGCGCCGGGCTAAACGCCGGCATCGTGCGTTGCCCTTCGGCAATTGCTCTACGTATTTGGCTGTTGGTTCTGCGCGCAACGGTATCCCTGAAGGCAGGAGGCCGAACCGGTAACGACTGAGCCAACGGGCCATCCCCATTCCCAGCTTGACCATGACAGCTGAGGCAGCGCTGTGCGTAAAGCGTATCCATACGTTCGTTGCGCCCGCAGGCAACCGTGCTTAGCAGGAATATCAGACACAGAACTTGTTTCGCTGCGAGCATGTCTTATGTTTATCTAATGACGGGTATACGTGGTGAACATGAACAAGATGACTTTAGCAAAATCAGCGGCAGAGCTCGACTGTTCAGAAACGCAGAGAGATCAGCGAGGCCGGGCTTACAAGATTCGAAACGAGTGAGTTTTCATAATGAGAAAAACGCGGCTGTCTTGACATAGGTCCAGCCGGCGCACCGCGGAAGCAGTGAGTCTTACATAGAATTCTTCTCCGACGAGTATTGTCAGTATGGCTTGACCGTCGAGCAAGTCGATGGTCCGAATCGTCCCAGGCAAGACGTTGCTCGCGGAGATACCTTCAGGTTTGTTGGTCGCCACCATAATATCGTCGGCGGCAATGCGAATCTGCAGTGTGCGATTCGCGGGTTGAGGTAGGTACGGAACAAAAAGCTCTTCGCCACTTTGCAGGCGGACTTTGCTTTTCCCGGTTTTCGCGTCCGATTCCACAAAAACCACGGTAAAGACGTTTTCCAACTGCTCTCCGGGAATTTGTAAGATCGAAGGAGATAATCTGAGCGTCTCGCGGGGAACACCCTGAGTAATCAGTCGACCTTCGCGGATCATCAAAACCCAATCTGCCAAGGTGAGCACCTCCGTGAGATTGTGCGTGACATAAATCATCGGGATGCCAAACTCGTCCCGGACGCGGGCGAGGTAGGGCAGGATGCGCTCCTTCAAGCCGACGTCGAGCGCAGCCAGCGGTTCGTCGAGTAAAAGCAACTGTGGGCGCGATAAAACCGCGCGAGCCAGCGCTACCCGCTGGGCTTCGCCGCCAGAGAGTTGAGTGACGGCCCGGGCCAACAGATGGGGAATTTCCAGAATTTCAAGGACATGTTCCATGCGCAGGGCTTCAGCACTATTGACAGCGCCGGTTCGTTCGGCGCCGAAAAGCATATTTTTTCGCACGGAAAGATGCGGGAACAAGGCGCCTTCTTGAGGCACATAGCCGATGCCACGTTGGCGCGCCGGGAGGTTGATCCTGCGCGCCGAGGAGAAAAGGACTTTGCCGCCAATCTCGATCTCGCCATAGCTCATCGGGCGCAATCCGGCAATGGTGTCGAGCAGGGTTGTTTTCCCCGAACCCGATGGTCCAAAGATCGCGGTGATGCGCGACTCGAAAGCGGCATCAACATCGAGCTCAAAGTTGGCGAGCGGTATGCGGCAGCGGAGCTTCATTAGACCCTTTTTCCCGTTCGCAGCAGCCATTCCGACGACCACACAAACAAGTACGCGAGCGCGACCGTGATGCCCAGCAAGACATACGCTTCGGGATCCTTGCCCAACTGCACGAAATTGTAGATCGCCAGGGACAGGGTCTGGGTTTTCCCGGGAATATTGCCGGCCAGCAAAATGGTTGCGCCGAACTCGCCCAGAGCGCGCGAAAACGCCAGCAGCGCGCCGGCAACGATACCCCTATAAGCGAGCGGAATCGTGACGACGAAGAATATCTTCAAGGGCGAAGCGCCGAGCGTAGCGGCGATCTGTTCGAGCCGGACATTGACATCAGCGAATGATGTGCGAACGGAACGGACCAGTAGGGGAAAAGACATCACCGCCATCGCGATGAGCACGCCTTTCCAGTTAAACACGATTTCTATGCCGCGATCATAAAGCCATTGTCCGAGCGGGCTGCGACGACCGAAAGTTTTCAAGAGAACCAGTCCCGTCGATACCGGCGGCATGACCAATGGCAGTAGCACGACGGTTTCGAGAACGCTCTTGAGCGGCCATTCCTTGCGCGCCAACAGCCATGCCAGCGCGATGCCGAACGGCAGAATCAACAACGTGCTGGCCAGTCCGACGGCTAGCGAAAAAAGCGTGATTTGCCAGGTTTCAAACGAGAAGATCACGAAACGAAGAAATCTCCGTTCAATCGCCGGGGGTCAATTCTCCGCAGGCAGTTTGTTGATACTTCGCAGCTCTCTGAGGAGTATTTCAATCCAATACGACAAAGCCGTATTTCTTGAAAGCGGTTTTCGCGGCGGAACTTTGAACATAGTTCATGAAGTCGCGTGCCACGCCCTTGCGCTTCGATTCCTTCACAATCGCGACCGTATAAGTGATCTTGGGACCCTTGTCGACGGGCACTTCGTAGACGATTTTCACTTTCTTGGAAACGGCGGCGTCGGTTTTGTACACGAAGCCCGCTTCGACGTTGCCGGACTCGACCGATGCCAGAGTGGCGCGCACGTCTTGCACCGGCACAACCTTGGCTTCGACCTTGTTCCACAAGCCCTCATCAGTAAGATATTTCTTGCTGTAGAGGCCCACCGGAACAGAGGACGGCTCTGCGAGCGCGACTCTTTTGATGGCGGTATTCAATAAATCCTTCGCCGAAGAAATGGCGAGCTTGGAGTCCGCCGGCACGATGACCACGAGCTGATTGGAGAGCAAGTTTTTACGAGTGCCCGGTTCGAGGCGGCCGCTTTTATCGAGTTTCTCCATCTGCGGTAAATCAGCCGAGAAAAACATATCCGCCGGCGCGCCTTCGTCGATCTGCCGGGCCAAGCCGCTGGAGGGACCGAAGTTGAATTTCACCGTATGTTTGGACATTGACCGATAACCGCCGCTGATTTCCTGCAAGACGTCTGTGAGGCTTGCCGCGGCTGAGACGAGAATTTCTTCCGCACGTGCCCGAGTCGGCGTGAAACAAATCAAGACGGTGGCGTATACAAGGATGACAAGGGCGCTGATATCGGTGCGTGTTTTCATTTCAACGGCTGCGGATTTCTGCGACCATTTCCCCGGTATGTCCGGTGTCGTAGCCGCCCAACGCCTCTAGTTCGTCCCGGAACGGCTTACTGACGATAACATCGAGCAACAGCCGCAGACCCGCCATCATTTCGTAATAGGATTTCGGAATCACGAGATCATACCGTTCCCGCTCCAGCGGCACGAAATCCAGGCCACAGATAGATGCGACGGACCGAACGCCTATGCCGACGTCGGCCAAACCCGTCTTGATTCGTGACGCAACATCGAGGTGTGACAAGACCTGGTCGCCGTAGCCCTTAACCTGGCTGGGCTCGATGCGGCCGGCCTCCAACTGTTTGTCCAGAAGCCCGCGCGCACCTGAACCTTTCTCGCGATTGACGATCCTGACGGTTGGTTTCACAACGTCAGTGATGGTGCGGATCTTTTTTGGATTGCCCTGCCGGACGATAAAGCCTTCTTCCCAGTGCGCGAACGTCACCACCATGCAGTTCATATCACCGACGCTGCGCTGCAGATTGGGCAAGGCCCATCTACCTGATTTCTCCTCGGCGAGGTGAATGCCTGCCACGTGCACCTCGCCGCGCTTGAGCGCATTGAGGGCGATGCTGCTACCCACGAGATAAGGCACCAAGCTTTCTCGATCGTATTTTCGGACATGCTGACCGGCCAAAAACATCGCTGGATCGCAGCCTGCGACAACAACTTTACGGCGTACCTCTTCGCACTCTTTTAGCAATTTGACGTTAACCCGGTTCGTGCCGGCATTGCTTCCGATGATTATACCATCGGCCGGTACGCCGAGACCCGTTAATTCGCCGGTACCTATAAGCGGCCGCACCAGAAGTCGGTGCCGAACCTCGCTCACCTGAGCGCGCACTGGGGCGCTACTCTGCGGAAGAAAGCCGAGCAGTTCTCCTTCGACGATGTCCCCGCCTTGTTTGATGCTGAACAGATCTTCGACCCGACAACGAAGCGATCGTGCGAGCTGGAGCGCGACCGAGGTAGCGGGAGAGTATTGATT
>DASUVS010000222.1:0-17843 GCA_036378835.1 Binatia bacterium
GGTTTGTCGCGAAATTTCCCCCAACATAAAGCTGCCTTCGAGAAAAATCTGACTGCATATGTCGCCGACCTAAATGCAGCGATCGCGCGCTGGGAGGCAATGGCGGCGCCGCTCAAGGACGTGAAGATCATTGCCTACCACCAAGATTGGAGTTATTTCGCCAATCGTTTTGGGATGCAGATTATCGGCAGTATCGAGACCAAGCCAGGCATCGAGCCAACGCCGAATCATCTGGTCTCATTAGCCCAGAGAATGCAGCAGGAAAAAGCGCAGATCATCATTTATGGGCCTCAGAGCGACCGATTCCCGCGCCAATTAGCACAACAGACCGGTGCCACAGTCGTTAGGCTGCAGAGTATGGCCGGCGCATTGCCCGAAACCGACACGTACATCAAATTCGTCGATTACAATCTTAGGAGCCTCCTCGGCGCTGTAAAGAAGGGATAGAGTTTTATGGATGCACCCGGCAGCAGGCGGTCACTCCGTGACTAAATCGCCCCTTGTGAGCCTCAGCAACGCGCGATTGGGGTATCCCGATACAGCGATTTTGCACAACGTCGATCTGGAAATTTATCCGGGAGATTTAATCGCCATGGCAGGGCCCAATGGATCGGGCAAGACGACGCTCTTTCGAACGATTCTCGGGTTTCTACCTTTGTTGGCCGGTTCGTTAATCCGGAATTGCGCGCTGCACGAGTTTGGCTATGTTCCGCAGAGCGCGGCTCTCGATCCGACATTTCCAATAAGTTCTGGCGAAGTGGTTGAGATGGGCGCCTACGGACGACTCAGACCGTTTCAACAAACCCCTGCCGCCGAGCGTCAGCGCGTTGGTGAAGTCCTGGAAGAAGTCGGACTTCGGCATTTGGCGAGCCGCTCTTTTTTCTCGTTATCGGGCGGGCAAAAGCAGCGGATTCTGATCGCCCGCGCGCTAATGGTGCGGCCAAAGATCCTTATTCTAGACGAACCTCTGTCCGGCGTTGACAGCGAATCGCAAGCGGCGATCACCGAGCTATTACTCAAGATCAATCGCGAGGAAGGCAAGGCGGTATTTTTCTCCAGCCATGATTTACGAATGGTGCGTCACGTCGCGAGCAAGGTATTGCGTGTCGACGGTGGCCGGCTCGCCTGGGAGGAATCGACAATGACGGAATATCCGTGGTGAGTTTTTTTGATATCATCAACCCGTCGTTCATTCTGTTTCCCGCCTTATTGGGCAGTGCCATTCTCGCTATGGTTTGTCCTCTGGTGGGCGCGCATTTGATTTTGCGGCGTCGAGTTTTTCTCGGGCTTATTTTGCCGCAGGTGGCGGCCTGCGGGGTGGCCTTTACCTTTTGGATCTATCACGAGGCCGGCGCAATTCACGGCGCAGGCGGTGAAAGGCTGCTCGCAGTGGCTGGCTCTTTGTTTTTTACTCTGGCCGGCATGGCGGTTTTGGATCATCTCGACCGTCATGCTAGCGGGTCTTCGGAAGGTCGCCTCGCGGCAGCCTATGCGCTGGCATCGGCGTTGACGATTCTATTCATCGTCTTCAATCCGGCCGGTGAGCTGGAAATCCTCAATCTTCTCAAAGGCGAAGTGATCGCTTTATCAAGGGAAGAGCTCAGGCTCCTAGCTATCGTCTACGCCGTTGTGTTTTTCGCGATGATTCTGTTCCGGAGAGAATTCCTCTTGAGCTCCTTCGACCAGGATCTGGCGTTCCTGTTGACCGGCGGAAATGCGCAGTGGGGTTTTTGGCTCTACGTTCTGTGCGGCCTCAGCATCGCAGTCGGGGTGATCATGGCGGGGCCGCTGCTGGTGTTTGGTTTCATGGTGTTGCCGCCGCTGGCTGCACGCGCGCTGGCGCGCGGCATGGGTTCCTTCTTTTTATTATCATCACTATTTGGCGTCGGCATCGCGATCCTAGGTTTTTATACTTCGGTCAAGTTGGATCTGCCGCTCGGACCCACCGATGTCACTCTGGGCTGCGCAGTGATTTTCTTGATCTATGCTGTGCGGGCTGGGCTGCACAAATGCGGCTCTGGCTAATGCTCAAGTGCTTGATTCATCGTTGGCAGTGACAAACCGATTTCTACCGTCGTAGAATTCTGCGCAAGTGTTGCTCGCCGCTGATCGCATCTCACCCTTTACAGTCCTAGAAGCTTTGATATAGTTCCGCACAAGTATGGCTTCAATTCTCATCAACAACATCGGCACACTGGTTACCGGCAAATTGGAAGATCCCTTGCGCAAGGCCGATTCCATTTATATCGAAGACGGTTTAGTTCGCGCCATCGGCAACGGCTTGAAGCAGAAGGCGGATCAAATCATCGATGCCAACGGCATCACCGCGATTCCAGGGTTGATTGATTCGCATTCGCATCCATCTATCGGTGAATACACCCCGGCGCAAAATGCGCTCACATGGATAACCAACTACATGCATGGCGGCGTAACCGCATTGATCTCCGCCGGCGAATTGCATCTTCCCGGCCTGCCGCTGCCGCCGGATGCTCGTACCGCTTTGTCGGTGGCGATCGTGACCAAACGCTGCTACGACAATCTCCGCCCGTCGGGGGTCAAAGTGCACGCCGGCACATTGTTATTGGTTCCCGGGCTGGCGGAAAAAGATTTCGACGAAATCCAGGCGTTGGGAATCAAGCTGGTGAAATTCATCTTTTATGATTACAGCTTGTTGCCCAATGGCGAAGCGGAACGTTATGTGAAGTGGGCGAAAGCCCGGGGCATCAAGGTAAAGATTCATTCCGGCGGCGTTTCGCGATCCGGCGTCAGTCAGGTGGCAGGATTCGATATCGTCAAGAAAATCCAACCCGACATTATCGGTCATATCACAGGCGGTCCGATTCCGATGGCGGAAGAAGATATGATCCGCATCGCTAGCGAGACCGAGTGCTTTATGGAGATTTGCACGTCGGGAAATTATCGCCTGGCGTTGGTTCTTGCGCGTCATGTGAAAGCCAACAACTTGCATCATCGTGTGCTCATCGGCACCGACACTCCGGGCGGCACCGGCGTTGTGCCGCGCGGCATCTTGCGTGAGGTCGCCTTTCTCTCTTCCGTCGGTGAAATCGAACCCGAGAAATCGATTTGCATGGCGACCGGCAACGTCGGCCGAGCACACGGTTTGGAAATTGGTATTCTCGAAGAAGGACGACCGGCTGATCTGGTCCTGCTACACAAAATCACCGGCTCCGTCGCCAACGACGCCCTGGAATCCTTTGCCAAGGGTGATCTTCCGGGTATCTCGACAGTGATCATCGACGGTGAAGTCCGAGTCGCCGGCCGCAGCCAGCAAACGCCGCCGCCCGAGCGGCTGGCGATTCAATCCTGTTGTTGAAATTCTCCGAGTTTGTTCGAGACAAGCTGCTTGATGAACTTGCACAGTGGCTTAGGAGGAACCCGTTGTGAGTACTTTTGAATTTGGCGTAGGGCTTTTTCCCACCGAACCGCTGCCGCAAATGATGCAACTGGCCAAGGTGACTGAACAGTTGGGTTATAGCCACATCTGGGTGGGCGATTCCCATCTGATCTGGCGTGAAGCCTACGTCAACATGGCGGCGATGGCGCTCAATACCGCCACGGTCAAGCTCGGCACCGGCGTCACCAACCCACTCACGCGCCATCCGTCTGTGGTGGCCAGCGCTTATGCGACTCTGGAGGAATACGCGCCGGGTCGCACTATCGTTGGCATAGGATTGGGCGATAGTTCGGTCGAGACGATGGGCATGAAGCCGGCGAAGCTCTCTTATTTTGAGAAAACTATGGCGCAGATGCGCCAGCTATTGGACGGCCAGGAGGTCCAATTGGAGACCGGCAAGATCCATTTATTGCATCCCTGCAAAAACAAAGTTCCCATTTACATCGCGGCGAGCGGGCCGAAGATGCTAGAACTCTCCGGCCGCATCGCCGACGGGATTATCGTTTTAGTCGGCGTGGCTGACGACTATATCGCCCATGCGAGAGAGAGGATTTTCGCCGGCGCCAAAGCGGCGGGAAGGAAAGTCGAAAACATCAACTTGGTTCTCTGGGTTCCTTGCGCGGTGTCAGATAGCGCGCCGGCCAAGGACGCGGTCAAGGCTCATGTCGCCCGGGTTGTGGCGCATCCGCTTCCCTACGTGCTCGATCCTACCGAGCAAAAAGTGCTGGCAGAAATCCGCAAGACCTACGACTACTATCATCACATGGATCAGCAAGCGAACCATGCCGAGGTGATACCGGATTGGCTGGTAGACAAGTTCGCGATTGCCGGAACCGTCGCCGAGTGCAGCGCGCAGATCGAACGGATTAAGAAATCCGGCATACAGCAGATTGCGATCATTCCCTACAGCCCACCAGGCGGGAGCAGGGAGGAGACAATCCGCGGATTCGCCAAGGCGATGAGCTAATCAGGCGCGATATATAAGGAGGAACGATGAAAATTGTTCATACGATGATCCGCGTGAATGATCTCGACGAGAGTTTGAAGTTTTATTGCGACGGGCTCGGCATGAAGCTTTTGAGGAAAAGAGACTATGAGTCGGGTCGATTTACCAACGTTTTTGTCGGGTACGGTTCCGAAGATACCGACGCCGTCATCGAGCTCACCTATAATTGGGATACGCATTCGTACGATATCGGCAACGGCTTTGGCCACATCGCCCTCGGTGTGCCCGATGTTTACAAAACCTGCGACGAGCTTCGCGCCAAAGGGGTGAAGATCGTGCGCGAGGCGGGCCCGATGAAACACGGGAGCGGCGCGAATGCCATCGCCTTCCTCGAGGACCCCAACGGTTACAAAATCGAACTGACGACGCGCGCGGAATAGTGATTTATCGTTCTACGTTTACTCCTTGCACGGCCGGATATTTTGATGTGAGTCTCCGCGCTGTCACTTGACTGCGGAGAATCTTTAGCTTGTTTCATGTTTTCTCATGACAGCCACCGTGCGCATTAATCGATGTGCACATGATCTTCCTTGTGCAGAGTTCTTGGCGTCCTAAATACGTCATCGATGTTGGCAAATTGCCTCTTTCAGCCCAGTGGGTAGCCCGATAAGGACTTGTTCATCCTGATTCACAAAGCTGTTAATAGTGAGATTGTCTTCCTCACTGTGCCCCCTGACCCAGTCCTTCTTTCTTGGCGATCTCCAGCGCGGTCTTCTTGTCACGCTCGATCATCGAGCGAAAGTCAGCGGGTTTGATGTATTGAACCAGGCCGCCGGTTTTTTCGATTCGCGCGCCAAATTCTTTTGACTTGATCACTTTCTCGGCCGCGGCTGTAAGAGTATCGATGACCGGCTTGGGCGTGCCGGCGGTGACGAAGGCTCCGGACCAGCTATCGAGATAATTTCCTTTGATTCCCAACTCGGCGGTGGTCGGGACCGAGGGCAGCGCCTTCATTTTGTTGCCGCCCATGAGCGCCAAGGTTCTGAGCTTGCCGGCGCTTTCCTGCGGCAGAGTCGCGATCGCGGTGCCGATGACAAAATCCAGATGGCCACCCATGAGCGCCGGAATGTATTCGCCGCCTCCTTTGTATGGCACATGTTTGATCTTGATGGCGGTCACCTGGGAGAGGATCAGAGAATTGAAGTGACCGCCGACGCCGGTGCCCGCGGTTCCGTAGGCCAATTTGTTGGGGGTCTTTTTTGCCGCTTCAATCAGGTCATTGAGGTTTTTATACGGCGATTCTGCGCGCACCGTCACTCCGTCCGGCGCGGATGTGATGAAAGCGACAGGATCAAAATCCTTGTTGGTATCGTATTTGATGTCTTTGAGGGTAACCGGCGCCAGAACCATGCCGCCCAGGGTATTCACTAAAATATTATATCCGTCCGTCGGCGCGCTGAGCATGGAAGTGGCTGCCAGGCTGCCGGTGGCGCCGCCTTTATTGATGGTAGCGATCGGAGTATTGAGCACCTTCGACATCTCTTCAGCGAAAATTCTGCCGGTTACGTCGGCGAAACCGCCGGCGGGAAATGCCACGATCATTTCAATCGATCTTGAAGGATATTTTTCCTGCGACCAGGACCGTGTCGCCGCCAAACCGAGAGCGATCGCGTGCACCAAGGCGAGCGCCAGCAGGATTTTATTGTATGACAGTGCCATCTTTTTCTCCTTTTTAATCAGAAACCGAAGAATCCTTTGGGAAGCCTGATCTTGAGCCACAGTTCGAACAAAGCATAGCTCGTCAGCGCCGCCGCGCTTGCTATGCCGAGGGAGCGAAACCAACCCCTACCCTCGATGCAGCCCAGCAAAAAACCCATAAGAACAAACGTTGTTAAAACAAAGCCGAGCCTTTCCAAGAAGAAGGCGTACAACAGGAGAGAGAAAAGTACCAGAGTAATCTTCGGCCAATTTATCTTCGGGATTCGTCGAATGGTATCGTCGGAACTCCGAAGCGAATCGGCAAGGACGATAAGGGATAAGGTCATCAGAACCAACCCCGACCAGAAGAAAATAAAACCGGCGCCGGGTTCAGCGACGCTCCCTCGACCGAGTTGGTTCGCTCCATAACAGGCCAGCACTCCCAGCGTAACCCAGAAAAATGCGCCGGCAACCGCGGCGAGTATCCTAGTCCTCTTCACTGAGTTCACGCCCCAATCTCATTTTGCTGAACAGCGGCACTACTAGGACAATGATGGAAAAAAGAATGAATGCCGCTGAGATCGGCCGTTGCAGAAAGATCAATACGCTGCCATCCGATTGGATCAGCGAGCGCCTCAAAGCGGTTTCGAGCAAAGGACCCAAGACGAATGCGAGCACCAGCGGGGCGGGCTCGAAGGCGAACTTCTTCATGAGAAGTCCAATGACGCTGAAGACGATCGCGACGTAGATATCGGTGGTGCTGTTGTTGAGGCTGTAGGCGCCGATTAGGCAAAATAGAATGATAAAGCAGGAAAGATAAGAGTAGGGGATCTTGAGTACCCGCACCCACAATGGAATTAGCGGCAGGTTGAGGATCAACAGCATCAGGTTGCCGATGTACATGCTCGCGATCACTCCCCAGAACAGATCGGGGGAATTCTTGATCAACAAGGGTCCGGGCGTGAGGCCATAGATCATCAGTGCCCCCAGCAAAATCGCGGTCATCGCAGTGGAAGGTATGCCCAAGCTCAGCAGCGGGATGAAGGTTGCGCCAACCGCGGCGTTGTTGCAGGCCTCCGGTGAAGCGACTCCTTCGATCGCCCCGTTGCCAAATCGTTCGGGATAGCGCGAGAGTTTCTTTTCCAGGGCATAGCTTAAAAATTGGGGTACGATCGCGCCGACTCCGGGTAAGAGTCCGAGGAAAAATCCCAACAACGATCCGCGCGCCATTGGACCGGCGGATCGTTTCCAATCTTCACGGTTAGGAAAAATCCCCTTTATTTTCGGCGCAAAGATTTCGGTCTTGGTCAGCACTCCGACATTTTCCAGAACTTCGGCGATACCGAAAAGTCCCATCACCACCGGCGCAATGCCGATCCCATCCGCGAGTTCCAACATGCCGAATGTGAACCGCGGAGTTGCCGTGATCGGATCCAGACCGATGCATCCGAGCAGGATGCCGACGACTGCCATCATCAAGGCTTTAGCCACCGATTTTCGCGCGAGATAGGCGACCACTGTCAAACCCATAACCATGAGGGCAAAGTATTCCGGTGGGCCAAATCGGAGCGCGAAATCCGCGAGCGTCGGCGCGAGCAGGATGAGACCGAAGATACTGACCGTGCCGGCGATGAATGAGCCGAAGGCGGAAATCCCCAGGGCCGCGCCGGCGCGGCCCTGACGGGCCATCTGATAACCATCGAAACAGGTAACCACGGAAGAAGCTTCTCCTGGGATATTCAGCAAGATCGAAGTCGTCGAGCCGCCGTACATGGCGCCGTAGCAGATGCCCGAAAGCATGATGATGGCGGAAATCGGGTTGAGCGAGAAGGTAGCCGGCAAAAGTAGCGCGATGGTCGCCGTCGGACCGATTCCGGGAAGGACGCCGACGAGAGTTCCCATAGTGACGCCGATGAAGCAATAGAGAAGGTTTTGCGGCTGCAGCGCGATGTTAAAGCCGTAGAGGAGACTCGTTAGAGACTCAAACATTGGATTATGCTGAGACCCTCAAGGGGCGGGCAGAAGTAAAGTCTATCACAGATTCAACCAGCGCGGCTGGTTGCAATGTAGACGTGACGACCGTCTGCTATAGCTCAGGCAAAACCGGAATCGCAGGGTCTGTAGCCGTAATCCATAGTCCCGCTCCTTATTCCGCATAGCGTCGGTGTAGCTTCACCGGCGCTGCTTTGGGTTTTTTCGCGTTCAGATTGAGCATCTCAACAAATACCGAAAACGCCATAGCGGAGTAGATGTAACCTTTCGGGATGTGCTGATCGAAACCTTCGGCGATGAGAGTCATGCCGATCAATAGTAAAAAGCTCAGCGCCAACATTTTCACCGTTGGATGCCGTTCGACGAAGCGGCCAATCGGGCCGGCGAATGCCATCATGAACAACACCGCAAACACCACGGCGGAAATCATAATGCTGATATCCTCGACCATGCCGACTGCCGTGATCACCGAATCCAGGGAGAAAACAATATCGAGTAGAAGTATCTGAATGATCACACTGTTAAAACTCGCCGCCGCCGCAGCGGAGGCGTGTGCTTCGCCGCCTTCGAGCCGCTGGTGAATTTCATGCGTGCTTTTAGCGATGAGAAACAGGCCGCCGACCAGCAAGATGATGTCGCGCCCGGAAATTTCTTGCTCGAAAACCGTAAAGAGCGGCGCCGTCAGGCCGATGACCCAGGAAATGGAAAAAAGCAGGATGATGCGCATCACCATGGCCAAACCAAGACCAACATAACGGGCTTTGGCTTGCTCGGAGCCCGGCAATTTGCCGGCGAGGATGGAAATAAAGATTACATTATCGATCCCAAGCACGACCTCTAGAGCGAGCAGTGTAGCGAAGGCAATCCATGCCTGCGGGTCGAATATCCACTCCATGCTCTCTTTCTCCTCTCGTCTTCGTAATGGAACGGCTAAAGATCTGATGCCTGCTAGAGTGCAGGTTAATCGGCATGCGCGAAAGTTGCGGCGTAACCTAACCCGACGGACTAAATGGTGGCCGGAGGATCAGATGCCGAAGGCCTCCTGGATTCCGCTCAAAACAAACTGAACTGCGACTGCCGCCAAGATCAACCCCATGATTCGAGTCAAAACTCTGATCCCAGTCTTGCCGAGCCGTCTAAGTAATCCCTCACCGAGTCGTAACACCCAATATGAAATCAGTCCTGTTAGCATCACTGAGCCGTAGACCACACCTAACTCCCGCAGACCTTGTGCTTGAGATGAAAGTACGATGACCGTGGAAATTGCGCCGGGTCCGGCGAGCATCGGAATCGCAAGCGGCGTGATCGCCACATCTTCCTTGGTCTGGCCTTCGAGCACTTCTTCCTGCCCCTCTTGGGTGCGCCGTTCGCCGCGTAACATGTCCATGGCAACGTACCAAAGGATTAATCCGCCGGCGGTTCTAAACGCGGGCAGGGTGATGGCGAAGGCGCGAAACAACAAGTTTCCGGTCGCGGCGAAAAATATCAGCAGTAGCGTCATTACGATGCAGGCCCGTTTAGCCGTGCGGCGCTGTTCGCCGGCTGTCTCGTCACTAGTGATGACCAGGTAAGCCGGCACCACCGCAATCGGATCGACGATAAACAGCAGCGAGGTCATCGTAACCAAAGCAAATTGCGCTATGTTGTCCATCTATCGCTCATCGCTGCTTCTACTTACGCCTTGCTCGAGATCACTCGCGACGCCAAATAACTCCCGGCTTTGCCTGATTTGTTCGATATCACCGCGCCAGCGCCCGGAGTGTTATCCTCGCCCGGAGCAACAGGTCGGATCGCGGTATCGATTCAATTGCGCTGGTAGAGTTTTGCATGTACGTTTTGATGGTGGCAAGAGTCATTGCGGCACCGACCGTAATTCCAGCGGCAGGGCAGCCGCCGAAGATCATCGAAGAGTTTATCGGGCGGGTGAATTCTGCAACGTCCAAACTCAGCATCGCCAAGATGACCAGCCCGTCAGGATGGCGTGAGCAAGGCCAGACGCCGGAGTTCGACGAGTTCACCGTCGTCCTGCGCGGTCAACTGCAAGTGGAAACGCGCGATGCCGTGCATCAAATTTCCGCCGGACAAGCGATCATCGTCAATGCCGGTGAGTGGGTGCGCTACAGCACGCCTTTTGTCTCGGGGGCGGAGTACATCGCTGTTTGTTTGCCAGCTTTCACGCCCGAAACGGTTCATCGCGACGATCGGTGAGACTCCTCTCCAGTCGCTACGGACGTTTGCTGTCAGTTCCGAGCGGCAAGCATCACCTCAACCCGGCATTTCGTGGCCGCGGCTGGCATGTCTTTACTTCTTGATGATACGGTAGCCGCCCTCGTCTAGAACATCAAAGATTTGTAAAACATCGACGGCGGGACGGTAACCGGCATTACCTACGATTGACCGAATAAAAGAACTCTTCCATTTTGGATGCCCGGTTGAGTCCAGAGTCTCTTTGTTTAGCAGAATCGCTATCAGCAGTTTCTGGAGAGTTGTGACGTATTCGCGATCATCACGCGCGCGCGTCATGATGACCGATGGAACAGCATAGGTTTCGCTATCGCCGGCCCATGGGTAGACCGATCGCTCGATCTTTTGTTTTTTATAGATTTGCTCCAGCGTGCTGTTTGCCGGCACGCGGACTAGATGAAAACTATCGTCTAATTTTTCAAAGGCGGGCACGGGCGCCCCGCCGACAAAAATCAGGGCGTCGAGCTCTCCGCTTTTAAGCTTTTCCAAAGCATCGTTCGGCCCTTCGAAAACGGCTTGGACCCGTAGATTATAACCTGCTAACAACACTTCGGCGCTGAGAGCTGAGCCGCTCCGCTGCGGGCCCACGGCGACTTTTTTGCCTTCGAGCTGATAAATCGAGAGCAAACCTTCATTCCTGGTGATGATGTGAATCTCTTCCAGATAGAGATTGAGGACGACCTTTGCTTGCTCGAACACGTCGAAGTTCGCTTCCTTTTGCATAATCTCGGAGACGAATTTCAACACGTCCAATTGCAGAATAGCCAAATCAACTTTGCCGGCGCCGAGGAGGTTGATATTGTCGAACGATCCATTGGTGGAAATGATCTCGATGGGAATCCCTTCTTTTTCGGCGAGCTGTTTGAGGTCTTGAGCGATCTTGTAGTAGGTCCCTTCCTGGGAACCGGTCGCGATGGTGATAGAACTCGCGTCGTGATGTAAAAGCACCACCCAGGTTATCATTATTGAAAATATTTTTAGCGCACTCATTCTCCAACTCTCTTTCTCTCATCAATGTCGCGCCAACATAGTGTCTTGGAAGTTGAACGCGCAATAGACACTGTCCTGATTGGTTGACTTGATTGCGATGGACGCGAGTTTTAAAAAAATCGGGCGAAGATAAAGATGCCGATCATCGAGAATGCCACGGCCATCTTGACGGCAACGCCAATTGCCAGACCGATCGTAGCGCCGATGCCGGCGCGAGCGGCGTCCTGCAGGCCGCGTTGAGCGGAAAGCTCGCCGATCACCGCCCCGATGAAGGGACCGAATATAACTCCGGGAAGACCAAGGAACAGGCCGACGATGGCGCCGATCAGCGCGCCGACGATGGCCCGCTTGGACGCGCCGAATCTCTTGGCGCCGAACATGGTTGCCCAGAAGTCGACGGCATAGGTAACGACGGCGAGCACGGCCAGGACAATCAACGTGCCGGCGCCGACGTAAGTATAATCTTCAGCCCAGGCTGCGACAAAGAGCCCCGCAAATATCAGCGGTGATCCCGGCAGCCCCGGAAGTACGAGGCCAGCCAAGCCGGCGAGGACCAGCAGCGTGGCAAGTAAGTAGTAGCCTTGAACGGTGTCCATCAGGGATTAAGTTTGAACGCCGCCGTACTGATCAAGCCATCGATCGTCATAGTTTAAAATTCAAGAGCGCTGTCGAATGCCCATGCTAGGTGAAACCCTAACCAACACCTAGCAATTCTAGTCCCAATTGGTCCGGCCTGGCCGAAATATTCACCAGGAGGTGAAAACTACTGTACTGGCGCAATTTAGTATATATCGGTTCATATCATTCCAGCATTCTACACGGCAATGCCGGAGAGTCGGTCGGTGTCTCTACGTGCAAGGTATAGGCAGTTTCAAGAGCAGCTCCTCTGGCGTTGCTGCGCGCATGGTAGTGAAGATGCTAGAAATAGGCGAACCATAAAGGAAACTGAATATGACGCATCCATTAGCTGACAATTTGAGTTCATTGCGGGTCGACTTGGTCGGGAGCCTGCTCCGGCCCGCCAAGCTCAAACAGGCATTTTCTAAATGGGCTAGCGGCGAGATCTCGGAAGAGGAGCTGCAAAAATTTCAAGATGAGGCGATCCGACAAGTCATCGCCAAGCAAGAGGCGCATCATCTGCCGCTGGTCGTCGATGGCGAGTTTCGCCGGACCAATTTCATGGAAAGCTTCTCGGTTGTCGCTGGAGTTGAAGAGTGGCAGAGCGGCGTAAAGACGTACCATAACATTCTCGCGCGTGAAGACAGCGAAACGTCGAAAACAGCGAAAGGACAAGATCCCATTCTTCTCAATCGCAAGCGTGTCACACAACGGTTGCGGCTGGTGCGCAATCGGTTGCTCGAGGATTATCGTTTCGCGCAGAGCCTGACCCTCCGGCCGGTTAAGGTAAGCTTGATCGGACCGGATCGAATCACGCAGTGCTATGACAGTGAAACTTCGCGTTCGGTCTATCCGTCGATTGACGACTTCGTTGCGGATGTGGTTACGGTCGAACGCGACATGATCGGTCAATTGGCCGAAGCGGGCTGTCGCTACGTCGGCATCGATGCTCCGGGCTACACCGCCTATGTGGATGGGCCGTCGTTGGCGGCCATGCGCGAGCGCGGCGAAGATCCGGAGCAAAATATGGAGCGCTCGATCAGAGCCGACAATCAAATCATCGCCGATTTCTCCGATCTCATGTTTGGAATTCACTTGTGTCGGGGCAACCGTCAAAGCATGTGGCATCGCGAAGGCAGTTACGATGCCATTGCCGAGAAGCTTTTCAATGGCCTGAATCACCACCGCCTGCTGCTCGAATACGACACCGAACGCGCCGGCAGCTTCGAGCCCCTGCGCTTGGTTCCGAAAGGCAAGACGGTTGTTTTAGGTCTCATTACCACCAAGGTGGGCCGGGTCGAGACCGTCGATGAACTGAGGCGGCGCATCGACGCGGCGGCCGGCTATATTCCGATCGAGCAGCTTGCGTTGAGTCCGCAATGTGGCTTCGCCTCAAGCATCATGGGGAATCTTCTCAGCGAAGACGAGCAATTTCGCAAGCTCGATGTGATGCTCGAGACAGCGGCAAAAGTCTGGGGCACCGCGGCAGCATAGCGGTTTCCTAAGCTAATCCGACATAATTAAGCCCCCCGAGGCCAGCGAGCCCTACAGCCGTGGGCAATGGGACAGTGCGTTGAAGGCCGCCCCGCATTCCCCAAAGGGTGATGTTTCGTACGTCGAGGCCTTACAGTCAACGGCGCGTTCGGGTGCCCACGGCTTCCGGTCTCGCCGTCCTCGCTCAATGCTGACGGTGGCGACTATTGTGGGATTACGGCTAAGCCTTCCTTAGTTTCCAAGACTCGCCATCAGCCGTCCATATCCGGTGACATTTTCCTTGATGTCGATGAGCTTTAGCGCGTGCCAGATACACGCCAGGCTGCTGGTGATCACCGGCTTGCCGATCTCTTCTTCAAGCAATGCTACATCGGTAATTGTCGGCCAGCGGGGGCATGGGATAAAAATGCCGTCGGCGTTCCGGCCCTTGGCGTAGAGTCGCTTGGCAATTTTGTAAGAGGCATGAACCGGAAGATCGGTGAGTTGGGCATTTTTCCGAACGCCGTAACCGGCAATCTGGAGCACCTCGAATCCGGAGGCTTCCAGATGCCGCTTCAGCCTTTGATTGATCTCTTCCTCATAGGGCGTGCCGACAACGAGCTTTTTGATTTCCATCGCCTTCAACGCCTCGACTTCCGCTGTCAGTCCGGCGGCCACCGGCACGCCGAATTTCTCGGTCAGCTTGCGCCCCATTTCGCGATCCGTGCCGAAAGGAAGCCTGGTAAAAAGGGGTGAGCCGCTAAAGATGATCGAATCGCAATTGTTATCCACTAAGTCCTGCACCGCCTCCTCAATGCGCTGCAACTGCTTCTCGAAATCATTATCCACCAACTGCCGCACGGTTCCGGTGGTGTTCAACATCATGAATCCCTCCGGAAACATTTTGTAGAATTCATAAACCAATGTGTCTCCGCGCGAAGGAGCCACGTGGCCGATGCGGGCGCGCCATCCGTACATAAAGAGACCCTCCTAAGTAAGATACATGCTCAGCGGCTGAGGCCGCTTGTGTACTTTATTTCACGATGACAGCGAATTACCAGAAGCGCGGATGACGGATTTTCAAGGCTGGTTACTTACAAACAATTTTGTTGACACTTCTAATGTAATGCATCACAATTCGAGCCGTTTCAGCTTCTCGTCCGGCTTCTCAACCCAAATAATCACGAGCTCGAAAGGAGAGTCTAAATGTCTGTTCGCAGTTGGGGTCTATTAGCAATGATTAGTTTGCTAGGTTGCGGAAACCCGGTAAATCCTCCAGAGCCGAAGTGGACGGCCGAGAATCCGAACGCATCATCGTCTGCAAAATCAACCGCCGCCTCGGCTCAAAAACCAGTTGCTGAAAACAAGGCTGACAAATCCGGCGGTGGTAGCCTGGACGATTTACAAAAGGGCGGCACAGCTGCTACAGGCCCGCTGAAAGATGTTTTTTTTGCTTTCGACCGTTCCGATTTATCGCCCGATGCCCGTTCGATCTTGAAGGCAAACTCGGATTGGCTTAAAGCCAATCCAGCGGCCCAGGTGCAGATCGAGGGTCATTGTGATGAGCGCGGAACGGTGGAGTATAATCTAGCTTTGGGTTCCAAACGCGCGCAGGCAAGCAAGGATTACCTCGAAACCCTCGGCATTCCGGCAAATCGGCTGTCGATGATTAGTTACGGCGAAGAAATCCCGGTTTGCAGAGAAAACAACGATTCGTGTTGGGAAAAGAACCGCCGTGCTCGATTCATTGTGACGTCCGGGCGTCCCGCATCTTAATTACCGCCTAGAGAACTTCGCTTAACGGCTGGCTGTCAAGAATTCATCCGATCAAAGGCGCTTCAACTTGACTTCCGGAGGCCCAATCTCATGCGAGATTGGGCCTTTTTTTATCTCGCACCCGTCAAACCGATTTCTTGACTTTTGACCATGGATGACGTTCAACCGTCACTATGGACAAAGTTCTAAACCAAATACTTGACCTGGCCGATCACGGTACCGTTGAGCAGCGTTGTGCTTCGCTGCTGGTGCTGGGAGCTCTTAAATTGCAGAGTACGGAAACCATCAAGACTGTGGGCCCGATACTCGAACATGCCAATCCCATTCTCAAAGACTATGCGTTGCGTTATTTCGAGCAGGTGCAAGCTAAAGCTGGAATCCCGCTGTTTGTGAAACTTCTCGACGATCCGGATCGCGACGTACAAGAACGGGCTGTGCGGCTGCTCATGCAGTCAGGCGCCGCCACGGTCGATCTGCTGGTCAAAAATTCTTCGGGCGCATCAAGGCATTGGCAGCTCAATGCCGCGCGCATTCTCTGCGCCATTCAGGGGTCAAATGCACGCCAAGCATTGTTGGAAATGCTCCGGGCGGGAAGCGATGATTTCAACAAATCAGTTTGCGATTTGATGACGCCGGCAATCCGCGAGATGGATGTCAAAGAGCAGGGGCTCTTCTACGGTGAGCTCGAAGAGTTTGGCAAGAAGCTCGATGAGAAGCAGCAGCGACCGGCGCTGGTTTCCGTCATGCGCTTGTTGGGCCAGCTCGGCCGCGCCGATGCGCGTCGGTGGCTGTTCAGATTTATCGGTCCCGAACACCATTCGGTGCTGCGCTCTCATGCGCTGGTGGCTTTGTTGCGCTGTCTGCGCGAGCAGGACCTGCGCAAAGACGAATACGCCAAATTGTTTCCGCTGCTCGAAGAAGCCGAGATGACGGAACTAACCCGTTTGGCCCTGGAGCTGCTCGATAAACACGAGCTGCCGGACGATTCCAGATCTCTACTGGCCCGCTTGTTGGAAAGCGGGCATCCGGAAGTGCAAAAATTTGCTTTGCGCAAAATGGCCGGCTTCGGCACACCGGGAACCGTGCGTACTCTGATTGAGCAGCTCGGTGACACCGACTACCGCCGGCGCGATGTCGCGGCAAGCTCCCTGCGCAAGATGCCAGAGGCCCGGACCGCGCTTATCAAGGAGCTTCTAACCTGTGAGGAACCGAGTAAGGCGTGGAGCATCGCCGAGTTGTTGGCTTCGGTAGAAGGCAAGTGGCGCCAGGACACAGTGGACGCGCTCTGGGACAGATTGCAAGCAGCCATCAGCGCCGAAGATCGAATTCAGACGGCTTTCTTGCACGTCATGAAGAAAGCCGACATTGATCAAACCTACGATCAGCTTGCACGACAGGCGGCGCGCCTGATCAAGGCTAAGAAGTACAAGGAAGGGCTAGCCTTTCTAACCCCGCTCAAAGAATTTCCTGGATTCAAGCCCGAGCACAAATTTCAAATCGCTTTGGCGCAGCTCAAATTGCATTCTCATTCAGTGGCCAGTCACCGACAACACCCGGTACTCGATCTGTTCACCGATCTGTACCGTAACTCGGCGTTTCCGCTGTACGAAGCATTAAAGAAGGAAAAGAGTCTCGCGCCCGAGGAGTATTTCGCGCTGGGCTTTAGTCTGGTCGAAAGATCCGGCCAAGAGCGCAACCTTGGAAAGGATTTGTTGGATCACGTCGCCGCCAAATCGCCGCGCACCAAAATCGGCAAGAGCGCGAAGAATAAATTGAAGCTCCTCAATTGGTGAGACTTGCTTGGCGCCGATCTTATGCCAACGCCGCAGCATGATGTAAAACACCTTGGTGACGGTGATCGAAGGGCGAGCCCTCCGGAGCAAAGACAAATGGGCCGGTGCCTTGGAGCGGCCTGCAAACCAGTTTGTGGAGCGATCGCCTGGAAAAATGCGAGCGGGCATAAAGCACCAAAGACGTCATTGAAGCTGTTCGTCTAGTTGTCTTCATTCCTCCAGCCCATGCGTCGATCGAGACGGTGTCGAAGTCTTCACTGAGCATGGATCATTCGGACCGGCAATCTGTAAACCGCGAGGAAACAACATGAAAAATCATCGAGGGCTAATGTGCGTGGCAGTCGTCGTTTCGGTGGTGAATTGGAGCGCGGCGGTCTCGGCGCAGCTGACCAAAGTCGCTATCGGTTACAGCGGCATCAGCGCGGATCAACTCGTTATCTGGGTAGCTAAAGATGCCGGCATTTTTGCCAAAAACAATATCGATGCGCAAACCGTCTATTTCTCCGGCGGCACGACATCGGTTACCGCGATGATTTCCGGGGACACCCCGCTCATTCAAGCGTCGGGACCTGGAATCGTCAGCGCCGGTCTCGCCGGCGCCGACCCGGTCTACGTCGTTGGCGGCATTACCACCCTGGATTACTGGCTGATGACGCAGCCGGAAATCAAGACGCCGGAACAGCTTAAAGGCGGCACCATTGCAGTGGCCCGATTCGGCGGCGCGGCCGATTTCGTGGCGCGCTACGCGCTTGCCCGGCTCGGACTGACTCCCGGCAAGGACGTAACTATCGTGCAAACCGGCAGCACGCCGGAACGTTTGGCGGCGATGGAGTCGCGCCGGGTCAGCGGCAGCACCCTGGTGCCGCCGGCGATGTTTACCGCGCAAAAGAAGGGCTTT
>DASUVS010000223.1:0-7120 GCA_036378835.1 Binatia bacterium
TCCTCCTGGAGCGGTGTTTCCGCATTGCGATTTGTTCGATTAGACTTCGCGCGGAGCAAAATGTTCCGAACACGCTGCTGAAAAAGCCTCATACGCTTCGTTGCGCTCGTTCGCCTCGCTTCAATGTACTGAAGCGTACGGCTCAGCTCGTCGAACGATCGCGCGCTTTGCGTCTAGAGCTCTTTGAGCAGCGTGTAATCAGGGGGCGAGATTTCTAGCGGCTCGAAGGCTGAGTCGGTAGAGTGTTTGCAGAAGGCAGCGGCGGGAGAATGGTTACGGTGATCCGAAGTTGGGCCGATGATTTTGGGAGAGCATCGATCTCGTTTGCCGGCGCGGGCATTTCGCTCTCGATCTTCCCCAAACTGGCGAGCTCTTTCTTGAATCCATCATATTGGCTGACGTCGATGATAGCGGAGACGGTTTGTGGCTGACCCGTTTGAATTGCCCGCTGCCGGCCGCCGTCGAAATCTTTGAATCTTGTTCGTGACGGTGATGCTCCCGCCTGAAAATGCTCCAACTCCGATGATGCTTCTATCTTACTGTCATCCCGTGCCGTTTGCTTCAGACGGAGGATCAAGTCGCGATCGGAGAAAACTGCAGTACCGGAATCAAGGGCATCCAACGAGGAGCGCGCTTTTTTTTCTTCCAAACCCGCAGAAGAGCGCGAATGGCCTCCGAAGGTGCGGTCCTGTGAGGCAGTATCATTGTCGTGAAGCGGAGCGGATTGTGGAACTCGTTCCATCCGTGCTCCTCCAGATCGTAACGACTGCTCCTGTCGAACTGAGCCGTCTTCAACTGCGGGCGACGAGTCCTCCCTCGGCCGGGAAGGCGCGACACGGGATGGGTGACCAGAGGCCGGCGGCGCAGTATTGCGAGCGCCAGGGTCGTCGGTACCGCCTATTCTAATATTGCTCTGTTCTTCTGGTTTGGCGGGCGACCGCGGCTGTTCTGATTGGAACGAAGGATTCGGTTGTGCCTCTTGCGCCCCCGATGCGTCGCGCTTTTTCATCTCGGATTCAAGGGCAGGCGCTCCGCTTGAACCCGGCGCCGATTTGTCTGCTTCAGCTTGTTTTTGAAGACCGCTCGCAGGCGGAACGGTAGTGGATGGCTGCTGGCTGAACTCCTTCTGATAAATAAAAACGGCCAGAACGTTGATCAGAATCACCGCCGTCACCTGGAGCGGAAGGTTCTGAATGGATGAAAACAACCGTCGCCACAGGTTGGGCCGGCCAGCGGCGTCTCGAACTTCGGCCATGATCCGGGTTGTGAAGCCCAGTGGCGGCTCGACTGGCGGCAAAGCAGACACCAGTCGTTGGCATGCAGCAAGCGCAGCCAACTCTTGCCGGCACCGCGAGCAGGCGGCGAGATGGTCGTTTACTTTGAATAACCGTTCAGCGCGGCTGTGATCCAACAAATCGGCAAAGTGGTTCTGTGCCTCTACGCAGTTCATGATACTTTCCGATCGCAAGTAAAGTAGGGCGCCAGGATATTTCTCAACGCCTGTCGGGCGCGGTGCAGCCGCGATTTCACGGTGCCCACGGGAACATCAAGCGTCTGGGCGATGTCCTCGTAGGAAATATCTTGCAGATCGCGGAGCAGAATGATTTGGGCATCGTCACCATCGAGACCGTTAAGCGCTTGTTGTACGCGTTCCTGGATTTCCTTCCGTTCCGCGCTGCTCTCAGGATTCTCGCCGCAGTCGACCAGCACCACCTCGTCATCAAGCGCAACCTGTCGCTGTAGTTTGTTGTTCAAGCTTTTGCGGCGGGTGCTGGCATGGTTAAAAGCGATCCGATAGAGCCAAGTGGAAAAAGTCGCGTCGCCGCGAAACTGCTGAATCGAATTGTAAGCCGAGAGGAATACTTCTTGGGCCGTCTCGGTCGCTTCATCGTAGTCTCCCAAAAACCGATATATCAGGTTGAAGGTCGTGTGCTGATGCCGCCGCAACAAAATCTCGAAGGATTGAGTGTCGCCCCGTTGAACGCGTTTGACGCATTCCGCGTCACCTATTTCCTCAGCGAGCATGGACCTGTTCTCTATTAGACGGCCGTGTTGGGAAAAAAGTTCCCGTCGCTTTAAATCGGCAACTAGACGTGGCTTTTTGGGAAGTATCAGGACATAACAGCGAAAATTACCCGAGGCCGTCACCCGCGAATGCCTGAATCGGGGGTCCAGTCCGGTCTCGCCTGGATTCCCGATAGAAACATTCGGGAATGACGGATTTTAGCAGATCTCGGAATAACTCGTTACGCGGCACAATGCGAAGACTAATCGCCTGATTAGACTGCTTCTTTCCAGAGATGGCTGAACTGGGTCGCGACCACTTTGTCGTAAGTCACCGGAGCCGACAGCAGTCCGATGTCGGTGGCGAAGCGATTCATGCTGGCTATTTTTTCTTCGGTAATAGTCGGCTCGTAATAGGGAAGATCGCGCCGGATCAACTCCGCGATGAGTTCGGCTTCCGCGGGAGGAAAGCGTTTTCTACCGACCTCTGTGGCCAAACCGATGTCCTGTTTGAGCGCTTTGTGCGCCTTGATGATGGCGCGGATCGCCGCGGCAGCGGTTTCGGGTTCCTGTTGGATTCTTTTTTCGGTGGTCACCAATGCCGGAAACGTATAGTGGCGCGCCGAAGGAGGGCCGTCACCGCGACGCACATCGACAACCATCGTTCCGACGCCGCCTCGTAACGCGACTTCGCATCCCATGCCGTTGGCCCAGAATCCGTCAAGCTTGCCGTCTTCCAGGGCCTTTGCCGCAGAGAGCCCGAAAGAAACGTTGGGTCCGGCGGCGCCCGGAATCGGCATGATTTGCACATTGTTTTTTGCTGGATCGATGCCGGCCTCGACCAGCATTCGTTGCAAACTCAAGTCGACGCCCGGAGCCGCGCCGATGCGCAGCCCTTTGACGATGCTCAAATCACCGCGCTGGGGATTGAGATCCTTGCGAATCACCAGAAACCAGTAGGTATGCTGGGCGATCGCGGCCAGTAATTTCGCGCCGTTCCAATCCGGAAAGGCCAATAGCGTGGCATGTGCCGAGCCGACGACAAAATCGAGCTGCCCGTCGCGCAATGCTGCGAAGGTTTTCGGCACCGGGAACAATAAATCGATGCTGGCGTCGAGACCTTCAGATTTGAAAAAGCCTAGCTCGACCGCCGCGATGGCCGGGAAATAAGAGTTCGATACTAAATCAGGGACGGCGATTCGGATCATGACTTACCTCAAAAATTCTAATCCATGGCTCTCTAACGTTGAACCGGTGGGTGATTGAACGGTTGAACCGATTTTCGTTCAACGTTCAAAGGTTCAACGTCAGTCATTAATTAAATTTGGCTCAGCGTTCTTAATCCGCCAGCGGCACAGTCATAAAAACATGGGGCTCACTGCCCAGCACGCGCGATGTATGACCCTCGCCGGTCGTGTCATCGGCTAGCATGACATCACCGGTTTTGAAGACCCGCTTGACGCCGTTGCTGGCTTCGATTTCCCAGGAGCCGGACAGCGTCACCAGGAATTGCCGCCGCGGCGCCGGGTGGCGATCGAGAAAAAGCCCGGCGGGCGCGGAGCGAAAGACCGCACTGGTTGCGGCTCGAGATTCGGTCGTGAGCATCGGTTGATTGCCGCCGAAGTTGAGGTCGATTTCTTCGAAATGCGACTTCTGATCGCTACCGGTATACAGCCTGACGATTTTCATTATGTTCTCCTGCATTAAACTTTGAATTGCAGCCCGGCTGCTTGGATGCCGGCAATGACACACGCCTCGTCTTCATCCGCCGTCGCACCGCTGGCGCCCGCCGCGCCGAGAATCACTTCGCCATCCATGATCAACACGCCGCCTGCGACCGGAACGACCTTGCCGCCAGTCATGGCTGATAGGGCGCCCACAAAAGCCGGAAGCTCTTTCAGCCGATTGCCCAGGTGGCGGCTCGATTCTCCCATGCCGATTGCGCCCCAGGCTTTGCTGATCGCGATTTGCGGTCGCAAAATGCTGGCGCCGTCGTCGCGCTTGAGCGCCTTTAAGTTGCCGCCGTCGTCGAGAACTGCAACGCAGAGCGGTCTGATTTTCGACTTTCGCGCATTCTCCAGCGCCGCATCGACGATCATGTTTGCTTTAGCCAGATCGAGTTTCATAAATCTCCATGTCAGTAGAAGACGTTAGTAATTTGCGCGCTAATCTAACCGCGGCGTTTGGGGCCGGTGTCGTCGATGCGGATGCGAATGATGACCCGTTTCTCACGCGCCATTCGTTCGTGGAACGACAGCCAATCCCGGTTCTCGCCTTTGGCTTGCCGTTCTAAGTACACCAATGTCTCGATGGCCTCGGGGAGCGATATGATTTCAGCGTTACCGTTGATTTGCACCCAACCTTCGCCGTGGAACTCGGTGGTGAAGACACACACCGCCGCGCGCGAATCGCGCCGCAGATTGTTGACCTTGTACGCGGTTTCGCGGCTGCTGATGATGGCGCATCCGGCAGGATCGATGCCGACCGTTACCGGGGACATCTGCAATGAGCCTTCTTTTCTCCGGGTCGCTAGCACGCCCCAATGATGCCGCGCCAAGAACTCCTTCGCGGTCGAGATATCCATCGGCGCAAATTCAACCATCCTATTCCTATAGGCTGTAGCTGAACTTTTGACAAGCTGGAAAGCCGAGCGGGCATTGCGACAGCCGATTGTTCCTGAGTTGCCGTTGCCACTGCCCGGGTATTGTCCACCTTGACCGTTCCTGCGCCATAACCTATAAACAAGAGGGTGTCGAGAGCAATTCTGTGGTAATGAAAATTCCAAATCTTCCGGTGCCGGAAATACTGCCGATCTTTCCGTTGACTGGAGTTTTGGTTTTACCGGGAACGGTGCTGCCCTTGCACATCTTTGAGCCGCGTTATCGCAACATGGTGGAAGACGCTCTCGAGGCCGACAAGGTCTTTGGCATGATTCAACCGTTCGTGCCGCAACCTGATAATCTGCCGCAGCCCGGCGCCGAAAAGGAATCACCCGATCTGTACAAGATCGGGTGCGCCGGCTACATCGAGAAATACGAGAAATCGAGCGATGGCCGCTTTTTTATTCAGCTCAAGGGTATCAACCGCTTTAGATTCCAAAAGGAGCTCGAAATGCGGCGCGGCTATCGCCGCGTTAAAGCGCTTTATAGCGAATTTCCCGACGCGAGCCTGCCGGAGGATTGGCACTGCGAGCGCGAAGCCATACTGCAGGCGCTCACGTTATTCGGCCAAGCTCACGGCATGCAGGTCAAACCGGAGCAGGCGCAGCGCTTCTCCGATTTGGAACTGGTGAATCTTGTGTCGGTGTCGTTGCCGTTTCACCCCGCGGAGAAACAAGCATTGTTGGAAGCGCAAACTCTAAAAGATCGGGAGAACACGCTCATCAATTTGCTTCGACTCGGCGCGGGTCAAGCGGATCCGGATTCGGATACCACACCTCGCACCTTGAACTGATTTCAGGCTGCTGAAAAGACTCATATGCTGCGTTGCGCTCAGTCTTCTCGCTTCGACGTACTGGAAGTACGCTTCCCCGCGTCGATCTACGCGCGCCTTGCCTATGAGATGTTTTGAGCAGCCTGCGGCGCTGACTCGCAGAGCATCTCAATTCTCCGAGAGATCGATCAGCACACCATCGGGATCCGATATGAAGTGTTGGCCCAGGCAACATTTGCGGAAATCGTTTTCGATCAGTCTGCCATGCAGGCCGACGGTGAGTTTTCGCGGCGCCGCCTCCGGCGAAGAAACGGTTAACGCATCGAGATCATCGGCTGCGGCTTTGAGACTCTCCACTTTGAAGCCAACGTGGTCAAGACCTTCTCGCAGGCCGCGGTAAAGGCTGTTGTCGCGAGGCCGCAGCAATAATTTGACTTTGCCGTCGGTCATGCAGATTGATCCGTCGTCGCGATAAGTCTCCGCTTCTTTCAGCTCGAAGATCTTTTCGTAGAACTCCGCCACAGCCATGGGATTATCGGAGCGAATCGATATGTGATTGATCCAGCGCGATTGATCCCAGCCGCTTTCGTTGTAGCCTTCGCGGACATTGCCGACGTGCGCTTGCGCGATGTCGAACTGAGTGCCGGCGGGATCATAGCTGCGCAATCCGGCAAACGGCACATACTCCAATCCTTTGGCGATCTTTACGTCCGGATAGTATTGTTCCATCCGGCGAACGAAATCCTTGATATCGGTGACTTCGAATCCATAATGGTCCATGCCCGACTGTATCCCTGCGTATCGCGGCAGGATGGCCATGCCGATGACGCCGTCGCTGATGTGACCGCGGTTGGCATTTTGTTTGCCGCTTTCATCGACAGTGCCGCTGGTCATCCGTTTCATGCCGAAGATCGTCTGGTAAAAATGGGTCACGGAAGCCAGATCATGAGTATACATTGCTAGATGGCGAATTTTTGCGAACATGGCGGACCTCCTCATGAGTACACGGTGGAGAAAGCTTCTTCTAGGTTAGTGTTCCTGAAGTTGTCAAGAAGGCGTCGAAAAGTTGTGCGTTTCCGGTCCAATGTTTTGCGTCAGCTCGTTTCTTTTTGCTAGCGATATAGTTTAGCGTAGAAACCGTTATCCTCAAGTTCCTTGACGAAACGAACGTCGATAAAATCGTCGGGTTTTGCATTGCTCGCTTCGGGCGCCGTCTTGGCGAGAAAATCTAAGAGCGTCTGAATGCCGGGTTTGCTCGGATAAGGAATTTTGGGCGTCGCTTTCAAGACCACTTCGGTATAAGCCTCCTTGATGGCCTTTTCGTCGCCGTGGAGATACTTCCGCATGATTCTCTGCGCGCCTTCGGAATTCGTATGAATGTAATGGTTGCCTTCTGAGTACGCCATGGCAAAGCCGCGAAGTACGTCGGGCCGCTTGTTGATGTATGAACGCGTCGTGTAAACGCCGTTTTGCTGATAGTGGATGTCGATGTCGGCGAAGTTGCTGAGAATCCGAAAGCCTAACTCTTTTGCCTTGACCGTTTCCGGCGGAATCAACAGCGCGCCCTGGACCGAACCATTCACCAGAGCGGCGAAGCGCGCCGGTACCGAGCCTACCTGTACTATGTTCATTTCTTTGTCTGGCTGAACGCCGAGCTTGGGCAGGACGAACAGGGTTGCCGTGT
>DASUVS010000224.1:0-6381 GCA_036378835.1 Binatia bacterium
CCGGAAGAGCTCAAGTCGCTGCAGGATCGTTCGACAGATCTGATTATCCTCGATGTTCGCACTCCGGAAGAGTACGCCCGCTTCTGCATTCCGGGTGGCATCAACGTTCCTGGCGGTGATCTGATTCTCTGGGCCGAAGAATTAAAGCAGCGTAAGGCGACAAATGTCATCGTCAACTGCGCCGGCCGCACACGCAGCATCATTGGGGCCGCGGCGTTGCGCCGGCTCGGCGTGGGCAATGTCCGGGCGCTGAGAAATGGAACCATGGGTTGGGTGCTTGCCGGTTTTGAGCTGGAAGATAAGCCCGAACGGACGCCGCCGCCCGCGCCGGCCACAGATGCTGAAGCAGCAACGGCAGTGGCGCGGCGCATCGCCGAGGAAGAATCCATCCCGTGGATCTCTGCTCTAGAGTTGTCGCGCAGGCTGTAAACCAAAACCATCGATTACATGATCGATGTTCGCTCCCAAGGCGAGTTCGCAGGCGGTCACGTGCCGGAATCGATCAACGTTCCTGGCGGGCAGGCGGTGCAGCGGGCCGATGATTTCATCGCCGTGCGCAACGGCCAGATCGTCTTCATCAGCAATGAATCCGCGCGCGCAGTGATGGCGGCGTATTGGTACCGGCACATGGGTTTCTCCCATCTAGCGGTGCTGCAAGGCGGACTGCGCGGATGGGTGGAGAGCGGCGGAATTCTCGAGAAAGGATCAATTCGAAATGAGCCGTTGGGTTTCAAAGCTGCGCGGCGGGTTGCGCGCGTCGATCCTCGCGGCGTGGAAGTTAAAACGCGTGATCAATCGGTTTTGCTTCTCGACGTCGGCACGAGTCTCGATTTCGAAACGTCACACATCCCTGGTGCTAAATGGATTTCGCGCGGTTGGCTCGAACTGAAATTGCCGGAACTTTACCCTGATCGAAATCAGCCGATGGTCATAGCTTGCCGTGACGGCCGCCAGTCGCTACTCGCGGCGCTGACGCTCGGCGAGTTAGCTTACAGCGATGTCGTGGTTCTAGACGGCGGCGTCAGCGCATGGTCGGCGGCCGGATTTCACACACAACAGGGACTCGATGGCTGCTTGGTCGAACCCAACGATGTAGTCTTATCGCCTTCCATTCGCGGTACTAAGGAGGACATGCAGCGTTATTTGGATTGGGAGTTGCAGCTAAAGAAGTAATCGCGTGAGATTGGCTTGATTGTAAGTGAACTCTGCGCCGTGCAAATTGCCGTAACACTCAGCAGTTGTCGTACTTCGGACTGGCGAACGTTTTGACCGCTTTGGCGGCTGTGTCGAAGCGCAATCGCGGCATGTCCGTCAAATCCTTGCCGTAAACGTGGATCTCCACGGTATTGCGATCGGTAACGTTGTTCATTTCATGGATGTCATCGCTAGGTGCCACCAGACAAGAAACCATTCCAGCTTGGTTACTTACCACGGCGGTTACTTCAAGGTCGGCGTACTGATTTCTTGTGCCGTCGTCCTTGCGGCGAAACCGAGTTTCTTGAATTTCATTTTCGATGACACCGACCAGGCCCCATGTGTCATGGTTGTGAGCCTTAGCGTTATCGCCCGGGCCCCAAACCACCGAGGAGACGTTGAATAGCGGCGCACGGTGCAGCATGTAGCGGCCGTAGGCTGTGGCGCCGCGGCGCCTGTATTTCTCATCGATGCAGTCCCGTTGCTGAATGAGTTTGGCGAGCAAGGGCTTTGCCTTGGCTACGATGTTCTCCTGCGCGCTTTCCGCGCGTGTGATCCGATCGAGATCTTCGATAAAATCTTGCAATGAATAGCTAGTTGTCATGGTGATTGTCTAGCACGAATCGCAAAAGGTCAAAAGAAGGCGCATCTTAGGCGCCCGTTGGATCTTTCTTGCGCTAACAGAGATGCTAATGTGATTGGAGTTAATCCACGCAGGAAGTCATGGCGCCCAAAATCGAGAGCGGAGCATGCGGCGGTGCTTGACCCTGTGCTAGGCGTGAAACCTGACCACGGCGAAAGTACATCCCGAATCCGCTGAACCACCACAATAGCTGATGTAATCTGTTGACAGCCAAATCCAATTTGGATTAGGTCTCGAACGAAGCGATTACAGACATGGGTCCAAACCTAATCGATTAGGAATGAAATATGCCGACGGCCAATTTGAACGGTGTGCAGATTTATTACGAGGATTCAGGAGAAGGCGAAGCCGTGCTGCTATCGCCGCCTTCCTGGTGGCCGTGCGACACCTGGAAGGTCAAGGTCGTGCCCGTTCTTTCACAGCGCTACCGCACGATCATTTTCGATTGTCGCGGCACTGGTTTTAGCAGCAAGCCGGATCATGGCTACACCATCAGCCAGTTCGCTAAAGACTGCGCCGGGCTTATAGAACATTTGAAAATTTCCCGAGTTCATGCCGCGGGATTCGCGCTCGGCGGACAGATTGCTCAGGCTCTCGCCATTGAACGACCCGATCTCGTCGCCACCTTAACGATCGCGGCCGCAGGGGCGGGAACGAAGGCCACCAGCGGCGCGCCGCGCGAGATCCGCAATACCGATGAAGAAGAAATCCGTGAGCATGGCTTCGAGCGCTTCATCCGAAGTCACGTCGAAAACACGCATATGGCGTTCAATGCGATATTTTACAAAGAGCATCCGGAAGTGGTCCGCGCGCTCTCCGATGCGCTGTGGCAAAGACAGACGAGCCCGGAGCAGCACCGCTATCACTACGAGGCACGGCGCACCTGGGACACGCTCGGCAACGCCCCGAAAATAAAAGTCGCGACGTTGATTCTTTGTGGCGCGGAGGACAACGTCAATCGCGGCGGCAGCACTCCGGTGGCAACAGCGCGCCGACTTGCCGAGCTTGTTTTCGGGCACGAGCTTGCGCTCGTGCCCGACGTCAAGCATATGACTTTTTGGGACGGGGAGGGCGCGCTGATCGCATTACAAAACTTCTTGCAGCGTCATCCGATCAGATAACTTGAACTTTGAACCATTGAACAGGCGTACAAAAGAATTGGGAGATATCGGCCCATGACATTTCGAGCATTCGTCGCCGCAGTCACTGTCGGCTTCTTGACTCTGTTCGTCAGCGCCGCAGGATATGCTCAAGGCAAAGGCCAAAGCAGCGATGGGATCGCAGAACTTTACAACGCCGCAAGGAAAGAGGGCAGGGTGGTCATCTGGGGACCGACGGATGCGATTGTCTATCAACGGATGCAAGAGGCGCTGGATAAACAGTATCCAGGCATCAAGATAGAATCCTTCGAGAGCATACCGGAGCCGCTGGTCCAGCGGATCATCGCCGAAAGCCAAGCCGGGAAGCCGGCTGCCGTCGATGTTATACAGTCGGGTTCGCTGCGGGCACTGCGCCCGCTGATCGATCGCGATATGCTTGCGCCCTATCCGGGATGGGAGAAACTATTTGGCTCTGACGCCGTTTATGCCGGCCAACGCTTTGTCGGCGGTTATAATCTCACGTTGCCGATTGCCTATAACACCAAGACGGTGAGCGCCCAAGATGCACCCAGAAGCTGGGAGGATCTTGCCGATCCAAAATGGAAGGGTAGAAAGATCATTATCGAGGCCCGTCTGGTGCCCTTCGCGATGCTCGGCACGGAGTGGGGCAAAAACAAGGCGATAGAGCTGACCAAAAAAATAATTTCACAGCAGCAGCCCCTGATCGTTCAAGGCGGCACCACCGTAGCCAACGCGCTGGCCGGCGGTCAGGTTTCGCTTGCCGTGGGGACTTACGCTTTCACTATAGAAGGTTTGAAAAAACAAGGAGCGGCGGTTGATTGGCTCCCAGTCGCGCCCTTGCCGGTGCTGACGTCCGCAGAGGGAGTTCTCAAAACTGCGCCGCATCCCAATGCGGCACGGTTTTTCGCAGGATGGATGGGAACCCCTGAAGGGCAGAAGATACGATACGCCACCAGGGGCCAAGCCATGGAGGTGGGGAGAAACGCAATTGGCAACGTTGCCGAAAGAATCAGAAACGAAAAACCGGCGATTATTTTGGAAACGGATAAAACCTTTGCGTCGATTCTCGACATCCAACGCGAGCTCGGCAAACTACTCGGTGCGTTGCGCTAGTGCGCAGTATTCGGCTAACCGCTAAACTGGCGGGGTGTCATCCGGAGCGCGCCGCGACGCGCTACAGGCTAGCCGTCGCCAGATCTAATTCGCTACAACTGACAAAGCTCTTTACGTGATGTTCTCAGCATGACTTTGTTATACTGAGGATTAAAAACAAGTTCCTTCCATGAGCTTATCGCCAACCACTCTCGACAAGCGCTTCACCACGCGATCGTGGTCTTGGACGCGGAATTTGTCCGTCCGTTCTTTCGCTTTCGGGTCCACCGTCGCCGTCGTTTCGTATCTTGTTCTTGTGCCGCTGATCATGTTGCTTTACGCCAGTGTCAAAAGCACGGAAGATAAATTACCCTTTGAAACGACCGGTATGACGCTGGCGAATTACGTCACGGTTCTGAACAGTCCTTCCACGTTGCCGATATTTTTGAATACGTTTCTCTTTTCCGCCGGTTCCTTGGCGGTAGGTCTGCCGCTTGCAGTTGTCATGGCGTGGCTTTTAGAGCGCACGGCCATGCCGGCGCGCCGCTGGATCGCCGCTCTCATTCTCGTTCCCATGACGATTCCGTCGCTGCTGTCGGCAATCGCATGGATCCAGCTGCTGGACCCGCGCATTGGCCTCGTAAACATCGTCTTGCGCAACGTTCTCGGTTTATCGGGAGACTCCGGACCGTTCGATATCTACACGCTCTCGGGCATGTGCTTCGTTCAAGGGTTGCGTCTGGTGCCATCGGCGTATCTCATGATCGCTGCTTCGTTTCGCGCCATGGATCCATCACTCGAAGAACAGAGCGCCATGGCCGGCCGCGGCGTCGGGCAGACGACCTTGCGCATCACCCTGCCGGTCATGCGGCCAGCGCTGCTTGCCATGTTGATCTACTATATTATCGTGGTCATCGAATCGTTCGACATTCCCGGGTTGCTCGGTTTCACGGCCCGTATTCGGGTCCTCAGCACTGCGATTTATTGGGCGACCCACTCGGAAGTCGGATTGCCAGACTATGGTTTGGCCTCGGCGTTGGGAGCGCTGGTGTTGGCGCTGGCGCTGTTGCTCATGTGGGTGTACCAGCGCTTAACGAAGCACCAGGAAAGATTCACCACGATCACCGGCAAAGGGTATCGTCCGCGGCAAATCGATCTCGGCGCGTGGAGGGCGCCGGCGACCGCGCTTTGTGTTTTCTATGTGGCGCTGGCCGTGGTGCTGCCGTTTCTCATGCTGATCTGGACCAGCGTCCAGCCGTTCTATGCGGTGCCTTCGGCAGAGGCGCTGGGGCGGATTACTCTCGACGGATACGTAAAGATCTGGCACGAGAGTACGATAACCCGCGCTCTCTGGAATACGACCTTGCTGGCGCTGGCGACCTCCGCGGCGACGATCCTGCTCGCCGTCCTGGTAAGCTGGTTCGTTGTCCGGCGCACGCGAGTCGCGGATGGGCTCTCTTATTATCTCGCAACCGTGTCATTTCTGCCGCAATGCGTTCCGAGCATCGTCATCGGTCTGGCGTTTATCTTCGTTTACGTCCGCTTTCCCATTCCGATCTACGGCACGCTCTGGATTATCGTTTTGGCAATGACGACCCGGTATCTCGCGTATAGTTCGCGCACGATGACGTCCGCGCTCATGCAGGTGCACGGCGAGTTAGAGGAAGCATCCCAGATGTCGCGGGCCCCCTGGGCGCGCACTCTGCGCAAAATTACCATGCCGCTGTTAGCGCCTGCCATGATCAACGTTTTTTTTTGGGTCGCGGTGCACGCGATGCAGGAGCTGTCGATGGCACTGATGCTTTACAATCCGGATACCGTGGTGATTTCGACGATGATCTGGAGCATGTGGCAAAACGGCCGGACTACCGATGCCGCGGCCTTAGGCGTGATCTTGATCATCCTCTCCGCCGTTTTGCTGCTTGGCGGGTTGCTGTTTGCGCGCTTCCGGCGCGGTCCTGAATCCGTATAGGCGGGCTTGAAACTTGTGTGCTTCGTTGCAATCAAGCGACTTCAATCAACCCACGAATGAATACATCTACGCTTAGCGATAATGGCCCACTCGCATCTGGATCTGTGTGCGCAGCCTGCTTGGGCTTTTATGGGAAGCGGTTTTTTCGGTATCGGATCTCTTGGCGAGCTTGGCACCTGGATTGATTGTTGTCGGATGACTGCTCCCGTCAAGTTGCAAACGCTGCAAAGATTCGGAACAAGATGATCGGTGTTAGAGATCTGGAAAAGTCGTTTGCCGGCGCCAGAGGTGAAGTGCGCGCGCTGCGGGGTGTTTCTTTCGAAGTAAGCAAAGGCGAATTGTTTACCTTGCTCGGTCCA
>DASUVS010000225.1:0-6857 GCA_036378835.1 Binatia bacterium
TACTACTATTCGACCCAGGAGAGGATCCTATTCGAGCAGCTGCTGGCGTCCGGTCATGTACCCAAGATGGCAATATTCCTCGACGGTATTAATGACTTCTGTTTTGACAAAGACGATTCGACGTTCTCCGAGCGGTTTTCCAACGCGTTTGAGGGGCACGACCGTGGACACGCGCGCTCCTGGCTGGTTCCTTGGCTTTCTGGCTTGCCTGTGGGCCGAGCAGTGGAATCTGCTAAGAGGCGCCTAAGTATGGCTAAGGATTCCGGCCCACAGGGCCCGAGCATCGATTCCCGTGCGGACGAGGCCATGTACAATGACGCAGCGGTCATCCGGCACGTCATCGATAGATACCTGCAGAATAAGAAAATCATCGAGAGCACCAGTCGCATCTACGACGTGACTCCCGTGTTTGTGTGGCAGCCAGCGCCTGCCTACAAGTATGACCTGCGGTACCATTCTTTCGCCGCTAACGGATTAGGTGTCCACACTCGCCACCGTTACGGCTACGCGGCTCTAGCGGACATGATCCGCGACCGTCCTCTAGAAGGCAATTTTCTGTGGCTGGCCGACATTCAGGAGCAGTCCCAGGAGTCGCTTTATATCGATCTGATCCATTACTCGCCCGCGTTTCTCAAAGAGCTGGCAACTCAGATTGAGAGCCGGCTAACGGAACTGGGCGTGTACGATCAAGCACTGCAACCACGCTATGATAGCGCCGGTCCCCCAAGGTGAAATTGATTGGCGCTATCTTTATGAGTTTCCCCCTTGGGAGTATCTATCGAGGAGAGGCCTGCTGGCGGATCATTGAACTGCTCGAAGTCGGCTTCCGCCACCAGCGCCAGCTGAGTAAGGACGAGCGCCAAATGCAGAAGAGTGAAACGCTGCTGCAGCCCGCCGTGATTCGACTGATGGTGAGGCGCGTGGCGAGAAGCATCGTATGATTTTAGAACAGAGCACGCTCTCACCGGAGTAGGTGCTCGACCAGGGTGCGCTGCTCGTCAGCAATGATGCCCTCTTCGGCGCTAGCTACAAACTGGCGTCCACAGCTTTGCACCGGTGATTCTGCTTGCCCATAGGAATATGGCCGTCTTCTGAACTGTATCAATCCACACCCTGGACACGCGTCCCTGACACTCATGACTGGCGTGGGCCTGCTTCGGGGGTAATGTTTTGACCACGGTAGCACGGATTTGGATCGTGGGGAATTACCTGTGTAGCGCTACCATCTACCGTGTACAACTTGGTGCGCGTGCCCTTGGATAGTGGCGAGGATTCCATATGCGGTTTGTTACAAATAAAATCAAGGCTATGGCCCTGTTCTTCAGGGGTGATGATGTGTCAGGACGCCGTACCGGGAGAGCCGATTCAATTCAAGGTTATACGATGCGCCACAACGGATGGCGCACTACGCTCCCCTCGCTCTTAATCTCAGCGGTCCTACTTGTTGTGGGTGCGGAAGCCGCAGCGCGGATTTTCTGGCGCCTCTGTTACGGCATTCCAATTGGTCACCCGGATCGCATCCTGTATGCGTACTACCCAGCTCTACGAGAGGTGGACAAGATGCAACCGGCCCATGACGATCAATCCTATGACATCCTGTTTCTCGGGGGTTCGGTGCTTGATAGCGACTGGGGCCAAGTGGAGCAGAGCCTCCGTGAACAACTGGCCTACGCCGGCCAGCGGAACGTTCGTATCTTCAACCTGGCCAGCGCCGCGCATACCTCGCGGGATAGCTGGCTTAAATATGCCGCGTTGAGCGAGGCCCGCTTTGATCTCGTGGTCTTCTATCATGGAGTCAATGACAGCCGTGCGAACAATTCTCCGCCGGAAGAATTCCGAGAAAACTATGGGCATTTTTCCTGGTACGAGGCGGTTAACACTCTTGCCCAATACCACGGGCAGGCTATGTTTGCTTTGCCCTACACTCTGCGTTGGCTTGTCATCCGAACGCGACAAGTCGTGATGAAGGACCGTTACGTCCCAACCAGGGAGCCACGCGCAGATTGGGTTCGCTATGGACAGGAATCACGCAGCGCAGTGTCTTTCAAACACAATCTGGAAGCTATTCTCGATCTCGCCTCGCAGCGTGGCGATCAGGTGCTGCTCATGACGTTCGCGAGCTACGTCCCGGCTGATTACTCCCTCGAACGGTTCAAAGAAAAGCGGCTCAACTATGGGCTGCATCTTTCCGCGCTCGAAATCTGGGGACTACCTCAGCACGTACTGGCAACGGTGGCTGTTCACAACGAGATAGTGCGCTGGCTGGCCACCCAGCATAAGCAGATTCTTTTTGTAGACCAGGCGAGCTTGATGACTGGCTCCGCCCTCTACTTCAACGATCCTTACCACTTCACTGTCCTCGGATCCATCAAGTTTGTCGAGAATATTGTCAGAGCCTTGCTTCCAAGACCCGACAGCAATCGGACGAGAAAAGAGAAGTTGTCATTGTTTGCTGCGACCAATCAATTCCTGGGTAAGCAACGCAGTCCGAGAGGTAGAGGACACTGGATGCCGATGCCAGAAGTAACCGAGAAATCCGTTGTTCGGTACGCCGGTGGGAGCGACAGCTATAGGGGTGGAATTCCTGAACGGCTTGATGACGGGCGAACCGGGTTTTTGGTGCCCGTCGGCACGCTCGAGCATTCGCTGAGCGACTGACACAATTGTTATCAGATAATGGCCTCACCAACGCATGAGGATATTGGCCGCTAAAGCTGCGCGCCGGCAATTCGATCTGCAGCACTGGGCAGAGGCATATCTTGATTGGTACAAAGAGCTTGTGGAACAGCAAACAGCTGAGCGCCGGGCAAGGAGAAACTAACGTGCGCTCCCCAATGTTTAACCAACTTACCCCGCCTCCGCCGAGCAAAGCCAGCCACCATAAACCGGAGAATCTCCCCGGTTGTTAGAAATAGGGCTTCCGGGGGCAACACCGGTCGCACGTTGGCGTTGTTACACCGTCATACGATCAAGGAGAATTGATCGAAGAGACTATTCGGTGCTGCGATAATATCGGAGCGGTTACGATGAAGATGAATCGAAGCAGGATGACCCAGAACAGGCGCTGGACTTGCCCGCTATATATCCGGCAAATTTAGCCAACACACTGGAAGCACACAACTATGTCCGACAACAGATCTGTGCCTTCTCTTATTACACTACTCAACCAAGCCATCGCACGTGTGGCGAGATTGGCTGCTCCCGTTCTCCTAGACGTTGTGTGCCTGATGATCACGCCTTTGATCGTTCGGCTAAGTCTTCTGCATTCGGAAGGGATTCGATTGCAGCGGCACGACGTGAAGTGGTTGATCTCGGGCTTAGCCGTCGTTTTTGTGGCGGTGGGACTTTTGTCTCTAATACCAAAAAGGAGACGATTCCCCTTTTTCGCGACGATCTCAGTTCTGTGGGCGATCGCTCATTATGTCAATTACGAAACCTATCTGGCCCTGGGTGGAGTTTTGGAACTCGCGTTTTTGCCGCTGCTCTTTGATCCGACTTTTTTCGTCGGTTCGGCGACTCACGTGAGCAGACCCGTGTTGCTCATCGCATCGCTGGTTTTGCCCATCGTTGTGGCTTGGGGCTTAGAGAAAAAGACGCCATCCTGTGGTTACCCGAAAGTTTCGTGTGTGACAGCGATCGTCATCGCTATCTTGATTAGCATGAGCCACAAAACAAATATCTTGGTGGCGACCTGGAGGCAGACAGATCCCGTCTATTATAACATACGCGAACTTACGAGCCATTTGCAGATCAAACTTTTCGGGGGAGCTGGAGTAAGCGCGGCTGCGGATTCCGGGGTGGCGGTGGTTGAACGAGATCCATTGAACCCTCTTGCTCCATCTGCGGAGAGCTGGAGTCGGCAGCTAAAGCTGCTTAGATTGTCGGCGTTCACGAATCTTGCGCCTGATTTCAAAGAAGAGGTTGCGAAAACGTTCGAGCTCGATCTTAACGGCAAAAGGTGGCTTGAAACAGCCCATAAAAAAACCCCAAACGTCTTATTCATCGTCATCGAGGGGTTATCCGCTGCATATTTTAGAGAAGCCGCCACAAGCAATTCTTTTGACAGCAGTCGACATTTTCGGGAAACCGAAGCAGTCTTGGCGGCGCAGCCCCACGTCTTTTATCAGAATTTCATGGCGCACAATCGGCAAACAAGTCGTGGTCAATATGCGATTATTTGCGGACGTTTTCCCAACGTCCTCGTTAGGGATCTGGAGTTTAATAACATCATTAAAGATGCCAGCGAAAACAAACTTTGCCTCCCGGAAATTCTTCGACGAAAGGGTTACAGCACAGCTTTTGTCCAGGCCTCGACAATTTCGTTTCTCAATACAGATCGATTTCTGGAAAAGGCCGGTTTCGAAGTGATCAAGGGCAACGAAAGTTTTTCGAATCGTCGAGCTTTTGGATTTTGGGGTGTTGACGATGCAACCCTATATTCCAAGGCCCTTGATACTATCGCTGCCATGGATGGAGCACGAAAGCCGTGGTTTGTCGTCGCCGAGACGATCGGCACACACCATCCTTATCCAATCCCCGACGAGTTCAAAAAGAAAACAAAATTGACCGATGCGGCCGCGGCATTTGCTTTTGCCGACCAGGAATTGGCGGATTTTTTGCGCGAGCTCGAGCGGCGCAAGATTTTCGACTCGACGATCGTATTTATCATGTCGGATGAATCCCAGGGCAACACGAGCCTGAAAGATAAAGACATCATGAGTACAGCCTCGCAGAGTTGGATTCCGATGATTGTCATCGCTCCGGAAAAAATTTCCCACAAGGTTCAAGACATTTACACTCATCGTGACCTCGCTGTCTCGGTTCTCGATTATATGGCCGAGGACCTTCGCAAGTACAATCTGCAAGGTCGAAGCATGTTTCGCACCTACGGGCATGAACGCGTCATTCCATTCGGCAACATTTATCATCAGCGTGTTGGAATGATCGACCCGCGGGGGTTTTATCTCATCTGTGATTATGAATTTTCGGCCTGTAGCCAGTTCAAGCGGGCGAGGGACTCAGTGTTTCCGGAGGAAGGTCAAAGACTTCCTTTCGACGAAAGCCAAGTTAAAGAGCTTCAATATCTGCTGTTCTTGAACGAATATCGGGATGACGCTCCAGTACTGCTCGAAAACCAAAACGTCGCGCTGGTTCGCCTCGGGCCACGCGACGTCGAATCGAAGGAAAAATTCGATTTCATCGGACGACGTTACTTCAACGTCCCGCCGTTTCAGGCAGCCTGCCTCGTTCTGGACTTTGCATTGCAGAAAGGCGAACTAGCGCTATCTGTTGACTTCACGGTTGGCCACGGCAAATCCTTTCCCTTTTCCACCTCTTGGGTCGTTCTGGAAGAGGGCGAGAAGTTTAAAGGGCAAGCTTGTTACGCCGGAGGCCCGTCGGGCATCGTGGATCTCGAACCGCGCGTTATCGTTTATAATAAGGCAGCAGACAAATCTGTCCTGGACGTCCGGAACGCGGCATTCTCGTTGCAGAAATCATCCAAAGCCAGCCACCACGTCATTAATGATTTTCGCAAGATCGACTGAGTCGACTGGGTTTGCTTCCCCTCGGTCACCGATTTGCCGAATTTTTATTCCAAAGGCATTCAGTGAACTGAGTTATCATGCAGGAAAGTTGTGCTGACCTGATGGGACTACCTTAGTTACTAAGTCATTATAAGCGTTGCAAGTGGTTTATGATTAACCGAGGGTTATGTATCTTGCAGGTCAGCACGTACGATATCAGTGGTGGGGCGGAGAAGGTGGCCAGCAACCTGTTTCAGAGCTACCGATCAAGCGGCTATGATTCATGGCTGGCCGTCGGACATAAACTCGGTATCGATCCGGACGTGTTGCTTGTTCCGAATCATAAAAGACGCGTCAGGCAACGTCGTTTACTTTCTGATAACCATTCGGGCTCACAGTCACCCACACTGCAGGGAGGCACGGTCTCATGGCTGAGCGCATTTGTTGATGTGATAGCTGAGCCGTGCAGAGGGCTCGCTCGTTATTGTGGAATTGAAGACTTTAGTTTCCCCGGAACCTGGAAGCTTCTGAACCTGTCCCCAAAACCACCAGACATTGTTCACTGTCACAATCTGCACGGGAGATATTTTGATCTGCGAGCTCTCCCTTGGTTGAGCCAGCAGGTACCGGTAATTTTGACTCTCCATGATGCTTGGCTGCTCAGCGGTCACTGCGCCCATTCGTTTGATTGCGAGCGCTGGAAAATAGGTTGCGGCCATTGCCCGGACCTGACCATTGATCCGGGTATCCGACGGGATGCGACGGCCTACAATTGGCGGCGAAAGCGCGAGATATTCAAGAACAGCCGACTCTACATCGCTACTCCATGCCGGTGGCTGATGCAGAAGGTGGAACAATCAATGCTGACATCGGCCGTCATGGAAACTCGAGTCATTCCCAATGGTGTCGATCTGTCGATATTTCATCCCGCCGATAAAAAGGATGCTCGCTCGGTTCTGGGCATTCCGCAGAATGCTCTGGTGATCCTCTTTACAGCAAACGCGGTGCGACGAAACATCTGGAAAGATTATCGGACCGTGGAGGATGCCGTCAAGCTAGCTGCTACCCGGACGAAAGAACAGAACGTGCTGTTTCTCGCTTTGGGTCAAGAGGGAAAGGGAGAGCGAATCGGACCCGCCGAAGTACGCTTTGTCCGTTACCAACAGGATCCGGAGGTTGTTGCGCGTTATTACCAAGCTGCCGACGTTTACGTGCATGCCGCTCGTGCTGACACCTTTCCCAACACGATTTTGGAAGCTCTGGCCTGTGGTACGCCGGTGGTAGCAACAGCAGTGGGCGGAATTCCGGAACAAATTGAGGACGGGCGGACGG
>DASUVS010000226.1:0-3254 GCA_036378835.1 Binatia bacterium
GAAAATGTCGCCACTGAAACGATCCCAGCCAATTGTTGTTGCGCTCGAATATTGACAATCGCCGGATCTGTCTTGATCCCATGAGTTTGCGGCTGTGTTCAACGGAGTCGAATTCGAAGCAGTAAGCGATCTCACTCGACATCACATCCGAAACGCGCATCTTTGACGGATCGCGGCCTTCCGCCATCGCACGAAGGGTGATATCTCAATCGCTCACCAAACCGGACAAATTCTGCCCATCACACACGGGAATTGCTCCGACATCCAGTTCCTTCACCTTTGCCGCGGCCGGCACGAATGGAAGCATTTGGCGGGATGACGTCTACATCGCCCGTCACGATCTCTGTAAATCTGTATAAACCACCACCTTGATTTTACGCACAGAAAACACAGCCATATTGCAAACATTACGCGTATAGCTCACGTCTCGGAGCTAAGCTGAAGGCTAAACTTCGATATTGGGGGAATCCGAAACGGATCAGGACTACACAGGTTAAGGTCCGCAGGAGCCGTTCACGTGCGCAGAGTGATAACAGATTGGAAAAGCAGATCGCGTCGATCAATCGTGCTGACTTCAGGCACAAGCAGTCGAGCGAGAGTTGCGTTGGCTTGGATGGCTCAACTACGGACGGGCAACTCCACTTTGAAAGTCGTTCCGGCACCTCGGTCGCTTTCGACAGTGATGGTGCCGTTATGGTCGTCTAGAATGGTTTTTACGATAAACAATCCGAGTCCGGTGCCTTCCGTATTGGCGGAGCCTTCGAAACGCTTGAACTCTCGAAAGAGATTAGGCAATTCTGCTTTCGGAATGCCGACACCGCTATCGCTGATGCTCAGCGAGATTTTCCCTGCGACCATCCGTGAGGTGAGAGCGATGGCGCCGCCCGGTGGGGTGTATTTGATGGCGTTATCGATCAGGTTCCAAAGCACCCGCTCTAATTGATTGTGATCGCCATGACAGGGCTTTAGATCCTCCGCCAGTTCCAATCGGAGATCCAGCTTTTTCTTGCGTAGTGCAATTGTTTGCTGCTGGATGACGTCCCTGAGTATAGGATTGATCTCCACCGCGGTCTTACTGGATTCCGCCTTCGGTGTAACAAGCTCAGAGACATTCAGAAATCCGATCACCAGATTCACTATCCGGTCGATGTTTTCCCGAATGCATTTCAGCGATAGAGTTTGTTCAGCGGGGTTGGGTTGGCCGCCGAAGGAGCCGGCAAGCAATTCGGCATGGCCGAGAATGACAGAAAGCGGTGCTTTAACATCATGCGCAAGGGCGCACACGACTTGACGTTTGAATTCTTCAGTTTGCTTCAGTTGTTGGATTCGTCTCTTATCTCGTTTCACCTCATTGGTCAGATGGCCGTATAGAACCGATATGCCGAGCATAAACGGGACTCGCAGCAGCAGGTCCGAGTTGATAGTCCACAAGTCGATTTGTTGTGAGCTTATAAAAATCAGAAACATCAGACTTAACAATGTGCATCCAACCACAATATGTAACAGGTTTTCGCCGGTTGCCGCGATGAACACGCAGAAGAAAAAAAGCGCCAGCAAGTCCCACGGCGCACTCTGAGTTGATCCAATGGCGGCAAGAATGAGGATCGAGTCAAACACTAGAAGTTTTGACTCGATGTTTTTGCCTGAGAAAAACTTCAGCGGTAGCCGCTGCAGCGCCGGAGCCGATAGGATGCAAACAGATATCAATAGTAAGGGTAGAGGTGCCCCGAGGCTCCATGCCTGGCTGGATAAGATTAGATAAGAGGTGCCGATCGCAACGAACCACTGGAGTGCAATAAGGGCCTTGCGATTTTCTGCTGCCGAAGTCTCTGAGTCGTTATAAATCAAGTCATTCCTGAACAAGCCTGTGATTTGAGTGGTAAGGCCGGCTAGTGAATCGATTGGCGTTGTGTCAGCCATTTTGCCGCCGTGCGAGCGCAATCCTAGTCTCAGCCAAGTCATTTTGAGCATTTCAACCATTGAGTCCTAGAATACTGAGGCTAGAGTTGTTCGAAGCGGTTCACAGACATGATGCGATAGTTGATACCCCGTGTCGAGCAACCCATGTGCCAGAGTGCAAGATACAGTAGGTTCAATGACTTACGTTTTAGTAAAGCGGCTGATTTATGACAAAATGGTTAATCGTCGGAAAAGGCGGCCAAAACTGAGCCTCGCAGCTTGGAATCGGGGAAGTTAAAGGTTGAGGAGCGCATCAAAGACTCTGATCGTATTTCGCTGAATCGGTGAGTCTGGTGGAATCGGTTCTATCGCCGTGCTCTCTCGGGAGCGCAGATATGGTTCCCGCTACCCCCAGACAATGCCGAAGGATTTTATGGATTTGATCGTAACGGGATCGAGGCTCAGTGTAATCGGCTCCAAATTTCCGTATGAATTCGAAATGGCCGGCGTCCGGCAGCTAAACCGTTTGCGCACGAAGTTACCGGCAGCGAAAAAATTTCGCGCACATCCTCAAGGAGGTTGTATTAGATGGGGCCTATCTTGTATGTCGGCGCCGGCAGTTTTGTTGGTGGCATTTTGCGATACCTGCTGAGCACGTGGATCTACAAGATCCTGGGCAATCCCTTGTTTCCATACGGCACACTCGCGGTCAACTCTTTAGGATGTCTTGTTATTGGGTTTCTTGCCGGCTTGGCAGAAACGCGGTCGATTTTCACTGCAAATGATCGTCTTTTTATTTTTGTCGGCGTGCTGGGAGGATTCACAACCTTCTCGTCCGTAGCATTGGAAACGTTGTGGCTGGCGCGAGGCAGCCAAGGTTTGTCCGCTATGACCAACATCGCGCTGCAATTGTTTCTTGGAATGTTCGCAGTTTGGATCGGCAATCTACTCGCGCATCAGATAGCAAACTAATTTCCTAATGCTCGGCGGCACGAAGCGTAGGAGAGATCAAAGACCAGTCGTGAATCGTATATATCCGGATGGGCGGGTTGACCCGTGTATTATGGCCCCTAGAATCAATGCATGATTGCAATCAACAAGCGGATGACCAACACTCTGACGCTCGCTGCGGCGCTCCTGATTGTGCTTCCGGGATGTGCCAGCCAAAGGCCTTCACTTTATTCGAACGAGCACTTGATGCGGGTTGGTTCTAGCCAGGCCGAGCGGGACATCGATCAATGCGTGCAACAAGCGGAAGGCGCTACCGAAGGGCGAGAGAGCGCTGGGGAAAATGCCGCCGTTACCACGGCGGGTAGCGCTGCCATCGGAGCAGCCGCTGGGGGTGCAGGCGGCGC
>DASUVS010000227.1:0-4454 GCA_036378835.1 Binatia bacterium
AGCGGCCCCAGGGCCACAGTAAAACCCGCTTGCTGATCCCAACACTTTGATCCTAGCATGGTTGTGGTTCCAAGCTGATTATTGAAATCACCGCGACCAAGCCTAGTACGATTTTGATCATCAACACGGAGCCAAGCGCCGACAAATTGCTTGATGATCACCGGCACGTTGAAATAGTCACCCAGCATAGCGGCGAGCGCGCTCGCTGAGCGGGGCTGTTGGGCTATCAGGCCGCTGTAATACAGCAGAGGTTCATCGCCCGATTTGAGCTTGCCTCTGAGACCATCCGTTCCCATTCCGATCAGATTGAATAGAGAAAACGAAAATGGATCATAACCAGCGCCCGTGGACGAGCGGGAACGCTCGTACGCAACCGGAAAACGATATTTCTCCCAAGCGCGATAGAAGAGGGAAATCATCCGGTGATTGAAAAGATCGAGGAAATCGCGCAGAGCGAAATCTTTCTGGCGCACCCGTTCGAGTAAAAGCTCTGTGTAATGTCGCGGCAGTACCCCTGCGAGGCCGAACAAGCCCATAAACGTGACTACCATCTCCGGTGGACTGTCACCGTTGTCGGACTGAGCGACATCATAAATCGAGCTGGCCGGAAAATTGAGAGAAAGAAGCGACCGGAAACGCACCGCCTCCTTGGAAGGAATGGAACTGCGTCCGACAGGCAGGCGCGCCGAATAGAGGCGCTCCAGGACACGCACCGCCTGGAAGAAATCGAACCGATAACCCTCTTCGAAGAGCACGTGCTCTAAAGAAGGATCTGCTCTCCGGCTCTCGGTGGCCATCGCTTGATAGGCTCCTCGCGTTGTCGAGATTTCGCAACGAGCTGGGTAAAAGAATTTATCGAGGTGTATAAACCAATAAAGTTTTCCAAGACGGCTGCAAACAAGAAGACTCCGCCGCCGACAAACTTTTCCTCATCGAACTCGATCGTGACTTCGAGTCCGCGGCAGAACCCATTCCACGGCATCGAGCTCGGCCGGCCGACTACCTGTTTACTGGTCAAGCGCGTGATGCCGTTGATTTGCTGGCGTACAGACGAGGAATCGGCAAAGTCATAAATCTTTAGAATTTCCCGTAATGCTTCGAGACCTGCCTCACAAAGGGATAAATAATTGAGGCCGAGATGCGAGATGATTCGCCATTGTGTTCCTCGGCGTAGCGGCGCGCGCAGCGCCTCGGTCGGCTTACGCAGACAACGTATGCGCGATAGCGGCGCCGCCCCCTCGAGCTCGAACTCACCGCGATCGCCTCCGAACGGCAATTTTCCGGGAAGATCCCGATTGCTGCATGTGGTGTGAATGATCAAAGTGTCTACCGCGGGGAGTGTAGGCCGAAAATTGAGATCCACGAACGACAGATGCACGTCGCTGCCGTTATCGCCCTTTTTTGGAGATGGCTTGCGCGCGGCATACCAGAAGGCCTGCTGTTGCTCTCGTTCAAGACCGTGCTTGAATGAGTAGAACGGCTCGAATTCGACTACCTCATCAGAACCGGGAGAAACACTGGTGACCGAATCGATCGAATAAACCTCGGTGGCGTTCTGTCTTCGAATATCGGGAAACACCTGATACTCGGTGCTTGTGTGGCTTAGGCGGACGGGCTCGGCCGTTTGCGAAAACAAGTTGACAATCGGCGTGCAACCCAGCCGGAAAGTGTCTCGCGTAACCGGCTGCTCCAAGCGCGGCATCCGATTGAGCAAAAGCCGAATTTCCATCCGATCGTCAGATCGATCGTGCACCGCCCGATCCAGCCCGGTGAGCTCAAAGAATAAAAACTTCTCCGGGAAACTAAAATACTCTTGCAGTAGACGATAACCAAGAAACGAGCGCGCGCCGTAAGGCAGAATTCCTTCGTCGGCGGCAAATCCGACCGGACGCACGCTGCTCACCGGCAACGAAATATCCCTGGCGCTTTCGTTCGGTTTGTTGGATGGGATGCGCACTTCCATTACGTTGTTGAAGAGCAGTTCGTACAGCGCGTAAGTCAGCGCGCCTTCGCCGTGGAGAAAAAACCGAAACCGATCGAGCTTTAACTGGACAAACTTGATACCGCTCAGGCAGCGAATCTCGAGCCGTATCCATCCGAGTGCCGCTTTCGGAAAAACACCCAAGCGTGAGTCCACCGGTTCCAGGCTCGCTGCCTCGATCTGAACCGGCCACAAGGTGACGGGATAACAGGTGCGGAACCTGCATGGCGCTCCATCGACAGGCTGCGAATAAAGAGTGGATTGTTTCGGAATGGCGTATCCGCTGGTGAGCTTTCCTTGATCCGGATCTAGAACAAACTGGGCCACTGACATCGAGGGAATCGGCGCCAGATAGTGAGGATAAAGCACGTTGAGTAGAGATTCTGTCACCTCCGGGAAATCATCGTCGATCTTGTGGTGGACCCGCGCGGCCAGAAAGGCAAATGCCTGAATCAGGCGCTCGACATGGGGATCTTCCGAAGCGTCGCCTTCAAGGAGCAAGCGCGCCGCGATCTTAGGATATTTGGCAGCGAACTCGGCTCCCATTTGCCGAAGAAAGCTGAGTTCCCTCTCATAGTAGGTAATAAGGTCGTCCGGCATCACTGCTCCCGCTGAATCACGTACTGTTGAGTGTTCATCTGCAATACTGCGTCGAAGGTCACAGGCTCCGGGGACGGATCGACTCGTAAAAAAGCGTCGATGCGAAAGCGAAGACCGCGATCGTGCTCCCGCGGAGCTTCGAGAGTTACCCGCACTCGCAACAGCCGCGGCTCAAACGTGTTGATGGCGTCTTCGACTGATCGCCTGATCCGAAGCCGATCGTCCTGAGTTAGTAAGCTGAATGAGGTAAAATCCGGCAGCCCATACGTCAACAACGAGCGGGCTACTTCTTTGAACTCGCTGGGCACTTCCTTCAAGGTTTCCTGCCGTGAATTGAGAAGCGCTTCGAGATCACGAGCGACCGATCGTTCCAAAGATCGAAAACCCTTGATCCGGCTCGTCGCCGGCTCGGTGGAGACTTCCGGCTCATCGTCGAGCAACCGGTCGAGGATCGACGGAACGATGTTCACGTCGTTATCAATTCTAGCCATACGCAAAAATAGTTCGGGCGGAATCCAGCTCTACCGCAAAAATCAAAAACTTGTCAACAAATGTGAACGATGGGCTCGCTTGGCACAGTCGTCGTCTGCAATCGCCATGCGGTCCTGCAAGCTCAAACGTTTATGGTCTTTGCCAGATGTCCCAGTCAGCGGGCATTGTAATAAACGGATGATACTTTCAGTTTGCAACTGAGGATCTAAGCAACCAGCAGGCCCATTTCGGCCAGCTCAGCAAGTTTTCGTTCCAATTCGATCGCAAGGAAGCAGCGCGTCTCGGCGTTGTCGGTGCTCGCGCCGTTCTTTATTTCCACGGCTGCGTCTCCGGATTTTGTCGAGACTTCTAGGCCATCGAGCAAGGCAGTACGGTCTCTGCTGCCGTCTAACAGCTGCAGCAGCCGCCGGCTTAAGGGATCTTCGACCCGGAGGTTGAAGTGACGCAGGTTCACAACCTCCACGCCCTCAAGGCTCTGCAGACGCGCCAAAGCGCTTGCCACTGGTTTTAAACCCGCACTTGTCACGACGTTAGGCGCAGCAAGACTGAATTCGACAATGCCACCGGCGTAAGCTCGCAACAGCACTTCGCCGAGCGTTCGCGCATCATCGTTAGCGCCGGCCGTGGCGCATGAAGACGCGCTCTCGCATGATCCACGCGCTTGCGCGAGCAGCTCCTGAAAATGGATCGCTTTCGGCCAGGCTTTGCCCAACGCCGACATGGCTGCTTTAATCAGTGGATTATCGGTTTGCAGTGATGAGTTCTTGGGACCGGAGAACGTCAACTGATCACGGGAGTCGAGACAAGCGTTCGCGTCAGCGGGACGGATCGGCGAGGCGATGTAAAATGTAGTCACCTTCTCTGGCCGTGGAGTATCGTCCAGCTCCTGGTCATCATGGCACAACAAGGTCTGCCGGAAGCGGCGACACTTGAGGAAATCAAGATATTGCTCCTTTGCAATCGCGCTATCGGAGATCCGGTTTAGTACTTCTACTACTCTGGCGGGGAAGATACCTGTCTGTATCTCGAAGAAGTGCGCCTCAGACAGATACTTCAAGCCATGACGCCCTGCGTGTTCAACGAACTGATAAAAATAAACCGGCGCGTTGTACTCGGATAAGTCGTCATGAAAAAGCGAGCTGTCGGCAAACTCTGTAATCCGATCCAGCTCTTTTTGCAGAACCATGCGATAGAGATCGGGCTCGCTGCCGGCATCTATGATGAATTTGATCAGCGAGCGAGCCTGGGTGACGCGCTGCTGCGGATCGTTAAACTCGCTTACGTGAAAGCGCATCATCTCGCGTGCCATATCCCGCATGTGGCCGCCCGGATAGGTGTTGTAGCTCACGTAAGCCACTCCATTGTCGGCCAGGTTCTGCTT
>DASUVS010000228.1:0-8274 GCA_036378835.1 Binatia bacterium
AGCCATAGGAGATCGCCGCGTCGGGTTTCGGCGAAGTAGTAGTCGCGTTGGATCTCGCGATTCCACCAGCCGCCGGAGTACACATAGGGGCCGGTGAGTTTGTCGATGCTGCCGTGCTTGGGACCTAAGAGGAGCCAGCCGTCCTCGTGCCTGTTGTAGGGTCCACCGGCGAGCATGATCGGTTTTTCGTTAATGCGGCGCACCAACATACTGGGAGCGAGCAAGTTCAATTCGTTGAAACTGTTCAATCGCTTCGCTTCATTCAAAACGTTTTTGGATAATTTAACTTGGTCGAGCGGTTCCCAGGTGAATCGAGCTTCGGGGAGATGTCCGTCTTTTAGTTTCGCCTGGACCACTGCTTCGGCGCCGAATTCAGCGCGCAAGCGCGCCAGCGCGCGATTGGCCGAATCGAAATCGCGCTTCGGTTGCTCGTTGAACAGCCGGAGTTGCTCGACGCTGGCAACACAGGCCTCGGCTGTTAATTCGATTTCAATCACGCCGGCGGGAAATTTTACCGACTCCAAGCGCAGGCGCACCAGATCGAGTATCTGAGCCGCTTCGAGTGTGGGCACGGCGGGGCGAATTTGCTCTTTGAGCCATTCGCTCTTATCGATCAGAAAACCAAGCCATAGCGCGCTGAGCGCCTGGCTGCGCGCGGCAAGCGTCGCCAGCATTGGGTGAAGTAACTGTTTGATGAGGAAGAGCAGCCGGGTAACATCGTTTTCAGGATCATCGAGCAGATGTCTTTGCGCAACGATTTCTTCCGGCGCGCATGGATCGAGCGGAGTCCAGAGATCGCCGGCGGCCATCCGGTAGAGACGATGAGCCCCCGCACCGAAACGTTCGCGCAAACCTGCCGATGGAAGCGAAAGCAAAGCGCCAACCGTTTTGATGCCGAGCTTGAAAAGGGTATCGCGAAACTTAGCTTCGATATCCAGACGATCCAGCGGCACTTTGCGCGCCGCACTGCGCTCCTCGGCGGGATCGTCGAAAATCGTTACCCCCGATTTTTCTTTAGCGATCGCATAAGTGCCGAAACGGCTAAAGCCGGCAACCAGGTTAGCCTGGAATCCTTGCGCTTTAATATCTTGATGAATAGCGCCGCCCCATTCTTGCGGCGATGTATAGAGGCGCTGCAGACCTTTGCCGTTTAACCAGAACACTCCCGGCTCCGGCGCCGAGGGTTCGACCTCGGGCGTGAAGCGCATCAGCCGTTGGGTCAAGGTAATGATCGCTTTGTGAATTTCATCCGGCCGAACCTCGCCGGCGCGCAACCCGCGCGCTAACGAAAAAGCCGCGGCATAGCGCAATCCGGGAAGCACGCCGCAGCGCCGGGCTCTCTCATTAATCTGCAGAATCAATCCTTGCGGTTTGTCCTCGGCCACCACAGCCGCCGGATAAGCGCGCCACTCGGGATGGCGCTTGAACAGCAGCTGCAGCGCAAATGCCGGCAGATCAACACAGGCCAGCCGGTCCGAAGCGGAGCTCTTCATGATTCCAAGTCGGTCCACAACGTTTGTCTTTGAGGACCTTGAGCATGCAGGCAAAGCGATTTTCGGAAGCGCGCTTTTTTTCGGCGTGGACCCGTAGCGACACCAGCGCCCCCAGAGAAAACGACTTGAGTTGCTTTTCGGTGAGACAAACCAGCGCCGTCTGATGATGATGGGCGAGCCCGGTCAAACGGCTCTGCAACGGCATGGGAATATCGGCCTTACCGAGATCGAAGATCAGCAAACCAAAGCCGCCGGAGCGCAACAACTTCTCGCCAGCGCGGGCAATTTTTTCCGCAGCCGGTATACGGATCACCACCAGCGCGGCCAAATCCGTACCGTTTTGAGCGGCGTCGGGAGGATAAAAGCAACTGGCCATCGAAGTCACCCAGCCCACCGGTTCGCCGCGCTGCTGCGCTTCCCGCACCAAGCCAAATGCCATACTCAACGCCGCCGAAGACGCCGAAGCGGAAATTTCAACCAATCGTCCAGCGACCTCGGTGAGCGACCAAGGCGTCGAATGGTGAGTTAACGGACGAAAATTTTTAGCGGAGGAAAGCATTAAAATAATCGTTCAATAGTTCAGCGATTCAACGGTTCAATGTCAGAACCGAATCGGTCCCGGCGTATTGTTTGAAGTAAAACCTTTACTTCATCTACCTTTGATTCGAGCTAAAGATCGTCGTTCTTACGTTGAACGTCTGAACTTTTGAACGTTGAACAACTCTTTAGAATTTTCTAAGTAGCCCGACCACACGCCCGGCGATCCGAAATTCTCCTGCAGAAACGGTGATCGGCGCATACTTTTCATTTTCTGCCCTAAGCGTAATAACGCCGTCTTCTTGATAAAACCGCTTTAACGTTGCTTCGCCATCTATTATGGCGCAAACGATTTCGCCGTTTTCGGCTGTTCCCTGCTGTTTGACGATCACTCGGTCGCCATCGAGAATGCCGGCATCGATCATGCTGTCGCCCTTAACCTGAAGCGCGAAAAGCTTTCCGGCTCCCATATCCGTCGGTATGGTTAAAAGTCCTTCGGAGTTTTCTTCGCTGAAAAATGGTTTTCCTGCTGGGACCGTGCCGAGAACCTGGATCTCGCGAGTGGCGGTTAGAACGGGTTTCCCCAAAGCCGACAAGACCTCGATGGCCCGTTTACCGATGCGGCGGATGTAGCCTTTTTTTTCAAGAGCTTTGAGGTGATCGGAGACTCCATTGGTTGAGGCGATCTGGAACCGACTGCCGATCTCGTGGATCGAAGGAGCATAGCCCTTCTCTCGGATGGCTTTGAGCAAGAATTCGTAAATCGCCTTTTGCCGGGGTGTCAGAGCGGGCAGCATTAGGTAGTTATACTGAAAGTATTTTCAGTAGTCAAGGACGCGGCTTAGCCGCGGGTTCAATCGTTCAAGCCGTTCAAAACGTTCAAACGTTTGGTCGGTTTCTGAGAGAAAAGTCTGTATGGACTAAACCGGGCAATCGTTCCGAAAACGTTTTGAACGGAGCGTAGCGGTTGAAACGTTTTGAACGATTTTGAACCGGTGTAACGCGCGGAGCGAGTTACACTTTCTTTCTTTGATGCGAGAGATAATCGACCAGGAGGTATTCTCCGAGACGATCGGGGCGGGTGTAAAAAGCGCGGCCTTTGTTGATACGGGTGAGGTCGTCGACGAAGCCGCGCAGCACGGGGCTGTCATCCAACATGAAGGTATTGATGGTGATGCCTTTGCGCGTGATGCGCTCGGCCTCCTTCAAGGTCTCTTCCGCGGCGCGTTGACTGATGCCGCCGAAACTCAACGGCCATTCACAATAAAGCCGCCCTTGACGGCAATAGGCGGTCGGTTGCCCGTCGGTGATAACGATCATCTGCTGATTGACGCTGGGCTTTCGTTCCAAGAGTTGCGATGCCAAATGCAATCCATCCTGAAGATTGGTAAACGGATCGCCCATATTCCAAGTCGCTTGCGGCAAGTCCTTGGCTTTCAATTCGACGGCGCGGGTAAAAAAACCGACAATGCCGAAGTAATCCCGCGGATGCATCGAACGCACGAGGGTTTCCATCGCCAGGGCGACTTTTTTTGCTGCGGCAAAACGCCCTTCCCAACTCATCGACCAGCTCATGTCGAGGAGCAACACCGTGGCGGCCCGGGTCGAGTGCTCCGACTCGTACACGGCAAAATCTCCCGGTTGAATTCTTACCGGAACACCGCCGCCGTGCAGCAAGGCGTTTTTCAGCGTATGAATCATGTTGATGTGAAGCGGGTCTCCCTGCACGTAGGGGCGGCTATTTTCGGTCATCAATTCCTGGCTGCCACGATTGCGGGTAGCGTGCCGGCCCATGCCATCGCGGCGCAGCTGCTGATAAATATCTCTCAGCGCTAACTGCCCGACGCGCCGGATGCCGCGCGGGGTTAATTCAAAGCGATCTCCTTGCTCGAGAACATACCCGCCCTCCTCGAGCAAAGATTGCATGCGCATCACGCCCTCGAAATCCTGCTTGGGTTCGCCGCCGAGAAGCTTCTCCAAAAGCTCCATGTCGACATCCTTGAGCTGCATGCTCGATAGTTGCCCTTCGAGGCGGCGCAGGTCTTCCATGCGCTCCATCAACTCCTGGGACTGCTGGAATTGCATCGGCGTCTGGCCGCGAAACAAACTTCCTTCGCGCCGCAACCAATTTTCAAGTTTGCGAATCTGATCCAGCTGGGCGAGTAATTGTTCGAATTGTTTCTCAGCGTCCGGATTCTGAAAAGAATAGGAGGTTAATTTTTCCACCGCCTCGCTGGTTTTGCTCGGCAGATCGTTGAGAAACTGCTGATTGGCCTTGACGTCTTGTCCGGACTGATCGAGATCTTCGAGAGTCTGCTGCTCCTGCTCCAGGACCTCTTCCAATTGCTCCTGAACTTCGTCCATCGCGGACTGCAACCGGTACTGGTCATAGAGCTTGCGCATTTCCTTGGCGACCTGAGACAATAAATCGTCGACGCCTTTGGTCTGTTTGTCTCCCTGCTTGATGCCTTTCTGCATAAGCCGGCGCATCGCCTGCTGCAGATCGCCGGTATCGTTCATGTTCTCATTGAGCTGATCGAACACGTCGTCCGAATCGAGGGAGTCACGCCGGGTAATATCCCAACGGCTGTAGCGGATGTGCACCATGGTTGATTGGCTGCTTTACGGAGTGGTCAAAGATTTACTTGCCATACGTGACCCTGCCGCCTTCGATCTCTTTGTTTAACTTTTGATGCAAGTGTAGGCCTTCGAGGACGAATTCGGTGGCCGAGGCCATCAGACTGGGCGATTCCTGAGTTCCAAGGGTTTTCACCGCTTCCTTCAATCCGGGAATTTCTTTGATGCCTTCGAGATAATCGTGCGACGCCATCTGATCGGAGACTTCAACTCCCCAACCGGAGTTAAAATACTCGACCACTTTTTGCAGCGAATTGAGACTGAAGTATTGATCGAATATTTTTAAAATGGAGCGATTGAGCAGCTTCTCGACCAGCTCGTCTTCCTTCTTATCCTCGCCAACATACTCCATCTCGATTTTGCCGGTCATTGACGCCATCACCGCATGTAAATCACTGACCCGCGGCACGATTTCATTCTCTTTGCATTTGAGCGCCCGTTTCTCGGCATTGCTGATCAAGCTTTCGAAATTGTTGATGGTGACACGCACGCTGACGCCCGAAGATTGATTGATCTCGTTCGATTTGCGCGCTTCAAACGTCAGTTGGCCAAGGATCTCTTTGATAAAGCGAGGCACCTCGACTTTGCGGCTGCGCTGGTCCATGGGAGCGGCTTCCTGCTCCATGATCGCAAGCTCTTCCTCGATGTTCTTGGGATAGTGAGTGCGAATCTGCACGTCGAAGCGGTCCTTAAGCGGCGTGATAATGCGACCCCGGCTGGTATAATCCTCCGGATTGGCGCTGGCGACGATCACCACATCCAACGGCAGGCGGATTTTATAACCTTTGATTTGAACGTCTTTTTCCTCCATCAAGTTGAACAAACCCACTTGCACTTTTTCGGTAAGGTCGGGCAATTCATTGATCGCGAAAATGCCGCGGTTGGTGCGCGGCACCAAACCGTAGTGAATGGTTTCCTCATCGGCAAGATAACGCCCCTCGGCAACTTTGATGGGGTCGATTTCACCCACCAGATCGGCAATCGAAACATCGGGAGTTGCCAATTTCTCACCATATCGGCTGTCGCGATCGATCCACTGAATCGGTGTGTTATCACCCAACTCCTGGAGTTTTTTTCGGCAGGAACGGCAAATCGGATGGTACGGATTGTCGTTGATTTCACAGCCCTGAATGATCGGGATGCGTTCATCGAGCAGATTCATCAAGCCGCGAATAACGCGCGACTTGCCCTGTCCGCGTTCTCCGAGGAAGACCATGTGGTGACCCGACAAGATGGCGTTTTCTATTTCGGGAATAACCGTCTCATCATAGCCGACAATGCCGGGCAAAATCCGTTTTCCGGTTTCGAGGCAATGGACGAGATTCTTGCGCATCTCCTCGCGAATCGGCAAAACGGCGACACCGCTTTTCTTGAGCTCTCCTATCGTTTTCGCGTCATTCACGTTGACCCGCCTCCCTTTAAACAATTAATGTTGTTGGAACGCTTCGAAGCACTTGTGTAGATTGGATGAGCTGTCCCTATAGCAGCCTACACTACCCGCGGACGTTTTGGGACACCTCACGATGAAAATACTCAAAATGCGGCGCCAGACGATCGTAACTGTCAAACAGGTGCTGCGGCATCACCCGGGTGTCGGCAATAACCGGCATAAAGTTGGTGTCACCCTCCCAGCGCGGCACGATATGCCAATGAAGATGATCCGCGAGTCCCGCACCGGCGCACTTTCCCAGATTCATGCCCAAATTAATTCCGGAAGGTTTCAGGACCCGACGAACGATGTCGACGCTCCGTCTTAGCGCTTCACTGAGATCGGCGTGTTCCGAGATCGAGAGCTTCGACAGGTCGTTCTCGTGTTGCTGAGGCGATAAAAGAAGATGGCCGTTATTATAGGGGTATTTGTTGAGCATCACCATGCTGTGCGCCGTCCGCGCCAGAACAAGCGCCTGGCGGCTTTCTTCGACCCCGCGGTTCGGATTACAAAAGATGCAGCCTGTCTCGATGGAGTCCTGGTCGATATAAACCATTCTCCAAGGAGCCCACAGCTGCTTCATGTAGCCGCTTCCTCTTCTTCCTCCTCGAAGGGTTTTCCATCAACTCTAAAGCGCAATTCTTTGCCAACTTTGAAGAACGGAACTCGTTTCGCCGCCACCGATACCAATACCCCGCTCTTGGGATTGCGTCCCTGGCGAGCCCGCCGATGCTTTACGACAAAACTACCAAAGCCGCGGATCTCGATCCGATCACCTTGGGCGAGAGCTTCGACCATCGAATCGAAGATGGCGTTGATGATGACTTCCGAATCTCGTCTGGAGAGATGTGGAAATCTCTTATTTACCTCATCTATCAAATCCCTTTTCGTCATAACGCTCCCCTCGCGACGTAACAAAATTCTTGGCTCGAAAAGCAGCGGCTGCAGGACTCAGCGTAGCAGAGACAACGACCACTCATATCGAAGTCCTGGTCTATCGCGCCCGGACCACTGAATACCCGTTAAAGAGAAAAACAATCTGCCCCACCAGCGTTCCTGCTCCAGTCGTGAGTAGTAAAGGACCGGGCTCTCTTCCAATCCAACCCGCTTCGCCGCCAGATCCACTGCATACTCCAAATTCCCCAATTCATCCACCAATCCGAGGTCTTTCGCCTGAGCTCCGGAATAGACCCGACCATCGGCAAGCTTCTTGACGACAGCCTCCTCCATGCCTCTGCCTGTTGCGACGGCGCTAACAAACTGGCCGTGGACGTTGTCGACCAGCGACTGCAAAATCGCTTGTCCTTCGGGTGAAAGCGCTTTGAAAGGCGAGCCAATATCCTTATTGGCGCCGCTTTTAATATTTTGTCCCTTTACCCCGATCTTCTTCATCAGCTCTTCGACGTTGTTGAGCTGCATGATGACACCGATTGAGCCGGTCATGGTTCCCGGGTTGGCGACAATTTTCTCACAAGCGCTGGCAATGTAGTACCCTCCGGAGGTCGCCATTCCACCCATCGATGCAATCAATGGTTTTTTGCTTCGTACCTTCTGCAGCTCATCGAAGATTTCCTGCGTCGGCGCCACGGCGCCGCCCGGCGAATCGATGCGCAACACAATCGCTTTGATCCATGGGGCGTCACGAAATCGCCGGAGCTCCGTTAGTACGTCGCGTGAATCGTCGATGGTGCCGTCGACCTGTAGGATGCCGATACCGTCTCCAGCAAGAAGCGACAAAGCCTTGGCATCGCCTCCCGTGAAATAGGCGTAAAAGAAGGCGGCCGCGAAGACCACCAGTACAAATCCCGTAAGCAGGCCCAAACCTTTGAGGATCGGATGCCGGTTTGCCATTTTGATGACTGCGCTCCTTTATGAGTTGCCCTTGCCCTTGTTGCGGCCCTGTCCCTCTTCATCACGGTCTAGTCTCAGCTCTTCATTCAGCAAGGTATTGAAAGAGAACATTCCGCCTTGTTTGTCGCGGGTAAGATAACTTTCCATCTCCTGGCGCTCTTCACTCTTGCGCAAGGCACGGATGCTCAGGCCGATCTTTCTTTCCGTGAGATCGATGTTAACGACTTCGGCCTCCACCTCGTCGCCGACTTTATACAAGGCTGAAGGCTTATCGACGCGCTCGCTGCTTAGCTGCGATACGTGGATCAATCCTTCCACCCCTTCATC
>DASUVS010000229.1:0-6327 GCA_036378835.1 Binatia bacterium
GATTCTTTATGACGATTCCAATCCGCTGCCCGCCCAACTAAGGCGCGAAGGCGTGCAATTCGTCGGCTTCCCGGCGAATAAGCTTGTCGCCAAATTGGTGCCCGCCTCGCCATTGCGCGCAAAGCAGCGCAATATGCTCTATGTCGGCGCCTTAGCCTACCTGTTTGGCATTGATATGGAAGTTATCAAATCCGTTCTCGAGGACACCTTCGGAAAAAAACCCGCGGTGATCGAATCTAACCTCATCTGTATCGATGCCGGCTACCAATATATGAAAGAGAAAGGATTCTCGCAGAACATCGCTCGACTAGAGGTGATACCGAACGGGAATAAAGGGAAAATTATAACCGAGGGAAACACCGTTGCAGCGTTGGGCGCGATCTACGGCGGCGCATCAGTGATCTGTTGGTATCCGATCACTCCGTCTAGCTCATTGGCAGAAGCAATGGAGTTCTATCTGCCGAAATTGCGTAAGCTCAAGGACGGTAAAAAAGCTTATGCGATCGTCCAGGCGGAAGATGAAATTGCCTCGGCCGGCATGATCGCAGGAGCCGGTTGGGCCGGGGCGCGCGCGATGACATCCACGTCCGGACCCGGCCTTTCGCTCATGAATGAGACCATAGGTCTGGCATATTACGCCGAAATTCCATGCGTATTCTTTATTGTGCAGCGCGGCGGGCCGTCGACCGGATTACCGACACGAACACAGCAAGCCGATATCTCTTTGATGTATGGGGCGTCTCATGGTGATACTCGCCAAATGATCTTGATTCCTCACGACATGAACTCCTGTTTCGATTTTGCCCGGCAGAGCTTCAACTATGCCGACCGATTTCAAACACCGATTTTCGTGGCCATGGATCTAGACTTAGGCATGAATCTCTGGCCCTCCGAACCGTTGAAACTACAGCCGGAATCGTTTGATTACGGTAAACGGCTCAGTGCGGAGCAACTGGACGAATGGTCAAAAACCGGTAAAAAGTTTCGTCGCTACTTTGATCAAGACGGCGATGGTATCCCGTACAGAACGGTTCCGGGGAATCAGAACCGGATGGCATCTTACTTTACCCGAGGCTCTGGCCACGACGCCGATGCCAGATATTCCGAGGATGAGACTGATTACAAGTATATTCTCGACCGTTTGCGGAAGAAGTTCGAGACGGCCAGAAAGTTTGTTCCCAAACCAATTGTCGAAAAAGAAAGAGGCGTTAAAACTGGCATCATCTGTTATGGTTCGAGCTACGAACCGGTGCGAGAAGCCCGCGACCGGCTCAAGGCAGCAGGATTGAAAACCAACCATCTGTTAATCCGCGCGTTACCGCTGACGAGCGAAGTCAGGGATTTTCTCGTTGAACATGACACCATCTACCTTGTTGAGCAGAACCGCGACGGTCAAATGGCCGCGATCATCAAAGATGAAAATCCGGATTTAGGATCCAAGCTCACAAGCATTCTCGTTTATAATGGCTTGCCCGTGGCAGCTGGCGAAGTTGTCAGGCAGATTTTTGACGCCGCTCAGCTAGCGCAGCCAAAAACCGCTTAATTCTTAATTTTAAATCTTAGTAAGGACAGAGAAATGGCAGAAGCAAAACTCAATCGTATCAACTTGTCGGAAAAAGATTATGAAGGCGCACCATCAACCATGTGCCGAGGCTGCGGCCATGACGCGATCTCAGCATCGGTTATACGCGCTTATTACGAGAGCAGCATCGATCCGCGAAAAGTGGTCAAGTTAAGCGGCATCGGTTGTTCATCCAAAACGCCTGCATACTTTCTAAGTCAATCGTTCGGTTTCAACGCCGTACACGGCAGAATGTCAGCGGTGGCGACCGGATCCAATTTGGCAAACCACACGCTCATGCCGATTGGGGTATCCGGCGATGGCGATACGTCGGCGATCGGTCTAGGAAATTTTTGTCATATGATGCGGCGCAACGTGAACATTACCTACATTATCGAGAACAATGGTGTGTACGGGCTGACTAAAGGCCAGTTTTCCGCGACCGCTGATGTCGGATCGGTAATGAAGGGCGGCAAAGTCAATGACATACCGGCGATCGATCTAGCCGAATTGGCAATCACCCTCGGAGCCACCTACGTCGCCCGGAGTTTCTCCGGAGACCGCAAGCAGTTAACCCCTTTGGTCCAAGGCTCTCTACATCACAAAGGAAGCTCTATACTGGACGTCATCAGCCCGTGCGTCACGTTTAACAACCACGAAGGGTCGACCAAAAGCCTCAAATATGTCAAAGGTCACCTCGATCCCATTCACGACCTGGACTTCATTCCTCCGTTTGAGAATATCGAAGCTGACTATGATGAAGGCACTGATCACGAAGTGTCTTTGCACGACGGCTCGCGGATTGTCTTGCATAAGTTGGGCAAAGACTATGACCCAACCAACAAAGCGCAAGCAATACAAGCGATCCATGCAGCCATCGCCGAAGGAAAATTCTTGACTGGTTTGATTTACTACAACCCGAATCGGAAGGAATTTGCTGAGGAATTGAACCTCTGCGACATACCCTTATCAGAGCTAACCCAGGCGGACCTTCAGCCTCCGCTAGAAGCGTTAGATCAGCTCAATGCAGAAATGATGAAATAACCCCGCGCGATGCCCAGCGAACAAGAGCCTGGCCGGTTAATCCGCGCCAGGCTCTTTTGCATGCGTCCCATCACTATAAGCCCACGGCTTGTTTTACGGGCAGTCCACTCCAGGTTTCGGTAATTTGGTGTGACGAAGCGACGAGGCCAAAATGGCGACGAATGTTCTCTAACGTATTCATGTGGAGCTTGGCGTCATAAGCCGCGGAGCAGTCGTCGATCATCGTCACGTAATAGTCATACATATAACCATCTCGCGCGGTGGTTTCGACACAGACATTGGTTGCGACGCCGCAAACCAGAATGCTTTCAATACCACGGGCTTTCAACACGGTGTTCAGATCCGTATTGATAAAGGCGCTGTAGCGGTGCTTGATCACGACTCGCTCACTCGGAAGCGGCGCAATCCCATTATAAAACTCCGCGCCCCAGGTGCCCTCACGGCAAGTATTCAGCCCGCTTTTCTGCGATGTGCGATAAATCCAGGACGCGGTGTCGGTCCAATCGCTGTGTGTGGTTCTTATATAAACGACCGTAAGCCCTACTTTTCGAGCTTGATCGATAAGACTCGTCAGGTTCGGTATCATAGCCATTGCCGCACCGACGTCGTCGCCGCGCTTGCCAGCGCTTCCTTCTGGGCTAACGAAATCATTTTGGACATCGACCACAATCAACGCTGCATAGCGCGGATCGCAACGGTCTTTTAGCGTTTTTAGAATCTCCATCGTTTCCTCCGTTCTTAGTGATCGTGCTTCTTCTGCAACCCGCCGTGGCCCATGGCCATGATATCCATCCGGGTTACCTTATCTCCCGCCAAAAGGCGCGGGAGGAGGATATCAAAAGCGCTGAACGGATCATGCAGGACACAGCCGGACAATCCCAAAATCGGCGTACCGTTTAAATAAGCCATTAGAAACATCGAACCTGGAAGCACGGGAAAGCCGTGAGATTCTATTGTCGCGCCGCTGCGGCGAATCCCTTCTGGTGTTTTGTCGTCGGGATCAACCGACATTCCACCACTGACGAGAATGATCTCTGCACCGGTTCGTTGGGCCTCTTGGATTAGCTTGGCTATTTGATCCGGATCGTCATTGGCAACTTGCTTGTCGGTTAGTTCGGATCCCAATGCGGCAGCCTTCCGCCGCACGACAGGCTCAAAGCCGTCTTGGATTCTGCCCGTGTAAACTTCGCTGCCGGTAACGATCAAATGAATGCGCCGCGGCGGCATCGGCAAAATTCGCACGATCGGACGATCTTTACATAAAGCCTCAGCACGCTGAATCAACTCTTCTTTCACCACCACTGGGATCGTTCGTGTACCGGCTACCACCTCGCCCTCATTGACATACCGATCTGATTGCAATGTTGCCATGATCAGATTGCCCAATGAGTTGAAACGATAGAGCAGATCAGAGTCGATTTTCAACACTCCGGAAATCTCCGCGACCAAGTTTACTCTGCCTTCACTCGGACCGACCAGTTTGAGATTGATACCGGCGGCCGCCTTGGCCAAGCGTTGCGCGGCATCTTCTTCATGCAGCTCGTCTCTATCAAGCTCCATAACGTAGAGGTTGCGCTTACCGACATCGAGCAGTTTCGAGATATCTTCTTTACGGACCACGTGACCGCGCCGAAACGCCGGGCCCTTGTGCTTTCCCGGTACGATCTCGGTGATATCGTGGGCCAGTGGAAGTCCCACCGCTTCTTCAACTGGTATAACTTTGAGCATTATCGATCTCCTTCAAAACAAGCGTAAGCCCTTGATGTACGGGCAATTCTTCCACGGGGCATCCTCTTTGTCCAGCCCGAGTTGGGTGCGAAATGCGCGGACGATTACCTCTATCCTACGGCCGCTGTTACCGCCGCCAGGTGTCCGTGCCCAACCTGGCGCTACGACTTCACTTGGAGAAAGGAAAGAGAGTCAGCAACAGACTCAGGTGCGAGTTGGAACGCGAGCGGAGAGCGGGACATGCTCCTTGTCAGGTAAACTGATTGGGTTAACCGCCTAAAGAGATCATCTCGATTTTCTTATGGTCCTTAGGATCGTAGTTGGATGAGCGAAGAGCTTCCAGCCGTTCGGCCGAATAGCGGTCGGTCCGCTCCTCCCAGATCGAGACAATAAACTTGCTAATTTCCTCGTCCGATGCGCCGCCGCGTAACAACCCTTTGACATCGTGACCGATACCAGAAAATAGGCAGGTGACAATTTTCCCATCCGCCGTAAGTCGCACACGAGTGCAGCTCGAGCAGAACGGCTCGGTGACGGAAGCAATCACGCCAACGTCGCCGCGCCCGTCGATAAACTCATAGTCTACCGAAGGTGCGCTTCCTCCTGCCCGCCCAACTTCCTTAAGGGGGTATTGAGAGTTTATCGTCTCAATCATCTCCTTTTTAGAAACGAGTTTTCCGGAAGTCCAATCGTTGGAATTGCCAACGTCCATGTATTCGATGAAACGGAGGGCAAAGCCGTTGTTACGTGAGAATTCGACCAAGCTCAAGATATCATCTTCATTTATGCCTTTTTCAATCACCGCATTCAGTTTGATCGGATTAAGGCCATGACGCTTAGCGGCAAAGATGCCATCTAAGACCTTGGTCAAGTCACCTCGCTTAGTCATTTGTCTGAATTTATCCGGGTTCAACGAGTCAACGCTGATGTTTACGCGCTTTAGCCCCGCTGCTTTAAGCGCTGCCACTTTTTCGGCAAGCAAAGCGCCATTGGTAGTCAGGCACAGGTCTTTTAGGCCGGTAATGGAGGAAAGCTTGGCCACAAGCTTGTCAAGATTTTGCCTGACCAGGGGTTCGCCACCCGTGAGACGAATCTTCTCGATGCCGAGTCCGACAAATAGGGTAGCCAACCGCGAGATTTCTTCGAACGTTAGAATCTCCTTCTTGTTGATCCATTCGTATTCATCCAGCGGCATGCAATAACTGCAACGAAAATTGCACCTGTCCGTTACCGATATTCTAAGATCCTTGATTGGCCGCTTTAAAGCATCTACCAGCATAAGATAACTATGCAGCAAAGGTCTTGGAGGCGCAAGTTACGTCCGCAGTTGAACTTTGCTGCCTCTGGGCGATCTGGTATCCTGCGCCGGCATGAGTTTGCGGCAGCAGCAAATAGCCGTTTTCCTTGGCACCATCGCTATCATAGCGGGTCTTTTTGCCGCGGGTGTCTGGTTGATTGCGCAACGCCTGACTACTGAGGCTACCCTACAAACGGCACTCTTGATGGCGCGGCAGGTGGAAATTGCCTTGGCTGATAGCCTGAAACAGCGGCCGGTCGTCGTGCAAACCGGGCCGTCGCGGACCCAGTCTTCCTCATTTTGGAGTTTTCTTGGAAATATTTTCCCCGGCAGCAGCCGCACAAACACGCCCCAAACGATCGTCCGCAGACCATCACGCCATGAGGAAGTGAAAGGACTCATGCGCGCGTATGTCGATCGCAGCGGCAGTATTCAAGCGATGTGGGTTCTAAATGCCGACGGAAAGGTGCTTTATAGCTCGGCGGGGCAGGAAAAAACAGACGCCTATCGAGATGCGCAATTCGATGAAGCACTGCGCCGCGGTGTTACTCTGATCAATCCACGAGCTCAAGGCAAAGCAACGTTTTATGATGTTGTGGTACCATTGCAAATGCCGGAGGGGGTGCATGGCCCAGGCGGACTGCGCTTATGGATCGATCCGGCCGACTGGACTGAGCTTTTGACCGGCATGTGGCGA
>DASUVS010000230.1:0-2646 GCA_036378835.1 Binatia bacterium
GGCTCGGCCCAGGAACGCCGGCTTGAACGCTTTGAGCAGGTCGGGACGCAGCGCATCGGCGAGCACGTCCGGTTCCGGCTTGGTATCCGGATCGGCGCAGAGTTTCGCAATCGTGTCAGTGCCGGCATTGGAGGTCATGAGAATCAACGTATTCTTGAAATCGATTTCTCTACCTTCGCCGTCCTCCAACATGCCCTTGTCGAAAACCTGATAGAAAAGCTCCATCACATCGGTGTGCGCTTTTTCCATTTCATCGAGAAGGACGACCGAATACGGTTTGCGTCTGACCGCTTCCGTGAGCACGCCGCCCTCGCCGTAACCGACATATCCCGGCGGCGAGCCCTTGAGACCCGAGACCGTATGCCCTTCCTGATATTCGGACATGTTGATGACGACGACATTGCGCTCGCCGCCAAATAGGGTGTCAGCCAGCGCCAACGCCGTTTCCGTTTTTCCCACGCCGCTCGGTCCCACCAGCATGAAAACGCCTATGGGCCGGCGCGGATCTTCCAGCTTGGCGCGCGCGGTACGAATCCGCTGGGCAATCGCTTCGAGCGCATGGGACTGGCCGATGATCCGCTCTTCCAAACGGTCCTTGAGCGAGAGCACCGTCTGGATCTCGTCTTTCATGACTTTGCCGACGGGAATTCCGGTCCAGCCGGAGACCACTTCCGCAACGGCCTGGGCATCCACGCAAACTTGCATAAGCGGGCTCTCGCCCTGAATCTTGCCCAGCTCATCGTTGAGCCGCGCGATCTCACCCTGCACCTGCTTGACGTCCTCGGGAGACAGCTTCGCGTCTGTGTTGCCATTCTCCGGTTGTTTGCTTGCGGCGGCATGGGCCTCGAGTTTCTGCCTGAGTTGGCGCAACTCTTCGACACGCCGTTTTTCCTCGTTCCAGCGGGTGTTGAGCTCCGCTAAACGACTTTCGATCTGAGCCTTCTCTTTAGCCAGGGCGTCGATACGTTCGTTTGTGTTTCCGCCGGTGAGAGCTTCCCGGTCGAGAATTCCGATCTCAGTGTCAAGCTGGGTGATGCGGCGCTGACAGTCTTCAAGCGCCGGCGGCGTCGTCATCTGGCCCAGAGCGACTCGCGCCGAGCTGGTATCGAGCACACTGACCGCCTTGTCAGGCAACTGCCTGCCGGTGATGTAACGATGTGAAAGACGCACGGCGGCATCCATCGCCTCATCGAGAATCCGCACGTTGTGATGACTTTCGAGCGTGCTCATCAGACCACGCAGCATCGCCACTGCCTGCTCCTCGGTAGGCTCATCGACTTTCACGACCTGAAATCGCCTAGTGAGAGCCGCGTCCTTCTCGAAATATTTTTTGTATTCAGACCAGGTCGTCGCCGCGATCGTGCGCAGTTCGCCTCTTGCCAGCGCCGGTTTCAGAATGTTGGCGGCATCACCCTGCCCCGCCTGCCCGCCGGCGCCAATCATGGTATGCGCTTCATCGATAAAAAGAATGATCGGCTGCGCCGATGCTTTCACTTCCTCGATGACAGATTTCAGGCGATTTTCGAATTCACCTTTGACCCCTGCACCTGCCTGCAACAGAGTGAGATCCAGAGACTTAAGTGCGACATTTTTAAGCGGCGGCGGTACGTCGCCTTGCGCAATCCGCAGCGCCAGGCCTTCGACTACCGCTGTTTTTCCCACGCCCGCTTCGCCCGTCAGGATGGGATTGTTCTGTCGCCGTCGCGTAAGAATATCAACCATCTGCCGGATCTCGAAATCGCGGCCAAGCACCGGATCGATTTGTCCCTTGCGAGCCCGGTCGGTCAAATCGATGGTATACTGATCGAGCGAAGGCGTTTTCGTCGGTCCGCGCATGTCCGCCTCTGCGCTCTCAGTACCTGCCGGAGAGGTCATGTCATCCTCGGCTGTTGCTGCCGTGAGGTCGGCGAAATGCTTGTGCAGCTCTTCAACCGAGACCTTCTGCAGCTCGGGTGACACTTCCCGCGCCAGGCGGCGGAGATCTTCATCGCCGAGGATCGCCAGGAGCAGATGACCGGAGCGAACCTTAGTCGCGCCAAAATCAATCGAGGCTAAATTCCACGCCTCGGTGATCAACCGCGGAATTCTCGGCGAGAACGCCGGTGTGCGCGCGTTGCCGCTCTTCAGCCGGTCGAGCCCACGCGTGAGATCGCGCGAGAGTCTGGCTTGATCGACTTCATAGTGTCGAAGAATTTTCTGGATGTCGGTATTCTCGGCTTCGACGAGCTTGAGCAACAGATGCTCGATATCGATATCATAATGAGTGCGAGTCACGCACAAACCTGCGGCGGCTTCGAGGGCCTGGCGGCCCGTGGCGTTTAACTTACCGATAAGCGATTTGAGATTGACGTTCATGGGGCCTGCCTCCTTTAGGTTGCCTGCGAGGGGTGGCCAGATAATTTTTGCAACCGCGTTAAATGGCGTCCTAAGACCGCCTCTGCGGCATCGCAAGAAAACTCTTTTGTCTTAAGCCAGCTCGACCAGCCGAGTCGCAGCGCTCCCGGCCCTGGCTTATTCAATCGACAGCCCGGCGCTTCTGCTGCTTGTAAAACCAATTGGACATCAAAATCAAGCGTTAAACCGACAAAAAAACGGGTCAGTTCCACGAGCGAACTAAATCCATTCTCAGAAGGAAGAAATCCGCGA
>DASUVS010000231.1:0-6264 GCA_036378835.1 Binatia bacterium
GGAAAAACGTTGCCGGGGGGCGCATTGCGGATCAACTCGGTTACAGTATTGGCGAGATCCGCCGGCGGCGTGTTGATAAAAAAATCCCAGTACGGGTCGTTCTTGTGAGGATCCCTTCTCAGCCAGGGCAGTTTGAACGGACCCAATCGCAACGTCACTAGGCATCCCGCTTGACGAACCGGTTGGTGTTCTCTTTTAGAGGCGCGTAGTAACCGAGGTTGCCCGCCACTTCTTTGGCCGGACCCTTGCCCTCGTGCGATGCGTTGCAGCCGGAGACGGTGCACGCCTGATCTCCCGGCTTGATCCCGGAATCGTAGCCAAGCCAGCGCACGCGACTGGTACGGGCGACTCCCCAGAAGCGGTCATCGATCCATTTCAGCGCGTGAACCAACGCAGGTCGCGCCGGGATCGGGCACGTGCGCAAAGACCATGTAGCGAGGCTGTGCCACCAGACATTCGGTTTGGTAAACGGGCATACGGCGGCGCAGGTCAGACAGCTGCCCCAGTAGTCGTGGACATACGGCCGCAACTTGTAGCAGGTGAGCCAATTGATCTTGTATTTCTCGATGCCGTTGTGAACGACCTTATCGCCGAAGGGAATGCTGTTGGTGGGACAAGTGTTGGCGCATTTGCGGCAAATCTTGCAAAAATCTTCGACTGCGTTATCGACCGGCTGATCTGCTATCAGAGGAAGGTCGGTCAGGATCGGATCGGGCATGTGGATGCGCGCGCCGTAAGTCTTGTTGATGACCAGCCCGTTTCTCCCGAGTTCCCCGACTCCCGAAGCAACGCCGGCGGCCTGCGGCGTGCAGACGCCGCGCAATGCCGTGTAGCCAAGCTCCTTGATGTAGCCTTCGAGCGCTTTCAGAATCATGTTGCCTTTGATTTGCGAGACGTGATACGCGGCATCGCCGATCAGGTGGCGATGCGCCTGAAGCTTGTTGTAATCCCAGGCAGTGGTAGCGACGATGATATACGGGAATTTTTTCACAAGATCGGTGGGCGAAGTTTCCTGATAGGCATCCTCTGCGGTGCCATCCTGAACATAGCGGCTGCCGGCGTAAAGGAACGATGGATGCGCCTGAGCGATCGCGACAACGTCCGCACCCATGTAATGGGCTACCGCTTTAATGTGGCGCGACATCGCCGCCGCATCCGGCACCTCTATTTTTCTCGGATTGACCTTTCCCTTGGTCGCCTGATTGATGATGGTGCTGAGAAAATGGCGCCGATCGGCAAAGTGGTTCGGCGCCGAAACCCGAGTCAGAGGATCCTTGGAGACGGTATTGTGATACCAGTTGAAAAGGGGCTTGCCCAATTCGCCGCGCTGATTTTTCGGATGCGGCGATTGATTCATATCGACATTCACCACGGGTCCGACGATCCGGACGGTACGGCCGAGGTAGGGAGGCGGAACACTTGCCTGACTGTTTGTACTGTGGTCGGATTTTTCAGACGGCGTTTGTAAAGTTACAGCCATGATGCCTCCGGTAGAAGACGTTCAACAGTTCAATCGTTCAACAGTTCAAGGTCTGAGTTCTCTTACTTCCGTTCTGACGTTGAACGTTTGAAGCATTGAACCTTGAACGGTACTTTCTCGTTTTATTGATACGACGCTAACGCCACTTCGGCGCAGCGCTGATCCTGATCTTCGGTGCCGCCGGCTACCGCAACTGCGCCGACAACCGAACCGCCTTCAACAATCGGCAGCGCGCCCGCGCCCGGCATGATGCGGCCATTGCTCGACACGACCAGGCTCTGAAACCAAGTTTGCCCGGCGACTCCAGCCAGCTCCTTGGTCGGCTGCTGAAAACTGGCCGCGGTGTAGGCTTTGTTCAGGGCGATCTCCACCGTAATCGGACGGGCCCGGTCCATTCTACCCAGCGCAATCATCCGGCCACTCTGATCGACCACCACCGCTGTCACCGCGATGTCCAACTGCGTTGCCTGCGTATGCGCGTTGCGCACCATTTGAATTGCTTTTTCTCCGGGGATGGCCATTGTCGTTCGTAAACCTCCTGGCACGCTGCTGAAAAAGACTCATATCCTTCGTTGCACTCTATCGTCTCGCTACAACTACTTGCTAGTACACCTGCGCTCGCCGATTTTCGCGCGCCTCGGCTCTGAGTTCTTTTTGAGCAGCCTGCAAATGCGCGTTTCCATCAACCTGCTAGGGTCAGAATGCCTTAATGTAACAGCAACAGGTATGTAACAGTCAAGCGTTTCTCTTTGGGCATATCATATGTAGGAGTGCAGCATGCTGCGCCCCTACTTTATTGCTTCCTATTTTCTGCGGAACCCGAGATCTTGATCTCTGGACGATCCGGTACCGGCCAGTCCAAATGGAACAGTCTGCCGCGCGGCTGATCCGTGCGTTCGTAGGTGTGCGCGCCAAAGTAATCTCGCTGCGCCTGGAGTAAATTTGCCGGCAGCTCTGCCGACCGATAGCCATCGTAATAGGCCAATGCCGCCATGAACGCGGGAACGGCAATGCCCGCTTGCGCGGCTATGGCTACCACGGAACGCCAACGCGATTGCGTTTTTTTAATTTGCTCGTTGAAGTAGGGATCGAGTAGCAAATTGATCAGCCGCGGCTCGCGCTGATACGCATCGGTGATTTTTTGCAGGAAACGGGCGCGAATGATGCAGCCACCGCGCCAGATAGCGGCGATGGACGCGAAATCGAACTTCCACCTGTATTCACTCTCGGCCGCGCGCATGAGCTGAAATCCTTGCGCATAGGCGCAGATCTTCGAGCAGTAGAGCGCGTCGCGAACCGAATCGATCAGTTCCTCACGGTTGCCGCTATGACTGTATTCCGGGCCGACTAATTGTTTGGATGCCTCGACTCGCTCGTCTTTGAGCGCGCTCAGATTGCGTGCGAAGACCGCCTCGGCGATGGCATTGGCCGGGATTCCCATATCCAGGGCGTTGACGCTGGTCCATTTACCGGTCCCTTTCTGTTGCGCGCTATCGAGAATATGGTCGACGAGAAATGCATCGGGTTTCTGCGGATCGCGCTGCTTTAGAATATCCGCGGTGATTTCGATCAGGTAAGAATCGAGATCCCCTTCATTCCAGCGCGCAAAAATTTGCGAGAGCTGATCCGGTTCGGCGCCAAGCAGCTTGCGCATCAGGAAGTACGCCTCGGAGATCAACTGCATGTCGATGTACTCGATGCCGTTGTGGATCATCTTGACGTAGTGACCCGCGCCGTTCTCGCCGATGTAGGCGGTGCAAGGGATGCCGCCTTCGACAGGTTTGCCCGGCTTGGCGGTTTCGATCGCTTTGCCGGTCTCGGGATCGACCTTGGCGGCGATGGCTTTCCAGATGGGCTCGAGATGCTGCCAAGAACGCGCATCGCCGCCCGGCATCAAGGATGGGCCGAAGCGCGCGCCGATTTCACCGCCGGAAACTCCGGAGCCGAAGAAGCGACAATGGCTCGCATAATCTTTTTCGCGCCGTATGGTGTCGGTCCACAGACTGTTGCCGCAATCGATGACCAAGTCGTCTTTTTCCAGCCCGGCATCCATGAGCTGCTGCGTCACGGCATCGACGGCTGGTCCCGCTTTAACGAGAATGATGATCTTGCGCGGCTTCTTGATCGCCGCCAGCAGCTCGGGCAACGTCGCGCATCCAATCAGACCGCCCGGCGTGTCAGGGTTGGCCGCAAGGAAGTCTTTCATGACCTGGGTCGTGCGATTAAAGACGGCTACTCTAAAGCCATGATCCGCAATGTTCAGCGCCAGGTTTTCGCCCATAACCGCCAAGCCGATCAGGCCAATATCCGCCGGTTTCTGAGTAGCCATGGCTTATCTCCTTTTCGCTAAAGACCGGGAGGCGTATATGTGATGCTCGTGAGGAGTGTAACAGCCGGCAGAAAAAACAAAAGCGCCCATGGTGAAACTCATTTTCGGCCGTACGGCTGCATCGCCGGAAGCGTGGCCGTAAAAAAATCTTGACCTAAATAGCTCGCGTGTCATAGGTATCATCCAGCCAAGCTCAAGGAGTTCTAAATGCAAACCGACCGCTACGACTATGCGCCGATTATTCGCCGTAAGCCTCTTCACTGGCCTAATAAAGCCAGAGTCGCGTTGATGATCGCGCCCAATATCGAGTTCTTTCACATCGACAAAATAATTCCCGGCGCTTCCAGCTCTCAGTTGCCGGACGTCACCGGTTATGCGTTGCGCGATTACGGTGCGCGCATCGGTGTGTTTCGCATGATGGAAGTCCTCGACAAGCACGGGATTCGCGCGACCGTGCTGTTGAACTCCGACGTGTGCGCGCATCATGCGGCGATTATCGAGGAAGGCAATAAACGCGGCTGGGAGTGGCTCGGCCACGGTGTTACCAACAATATCCGGATGAACCAATATCCGGCCGAAGAGGAGCGAGCGGTAATTCGGCAAATCAAAGAAACCATCGCCGGCGCAACCGGAAAAGCGCCGCGCGGCTGGTTGGGCCCGGGAGGCGGCGACGAGAGCCCCAACACGTTGGATCATCTGGCGGCCGAAGGATTTGATTATGTTTGCGATTGGGGTTGTGACGATCAACCGGTGCCGATGCGCGTAAAATCCGGACGCATGATCGGCATTCCGTACCAGCAGGGGCTCAACGATATTCGGGTCATCTTTCAGGGCGGCCATACGCCCAAAGATTGGTTGCAAATGGTCTGCGATCAGTTTGACACTTTGTATGCCGAAGGCGCCTCGCAGCCCAGAGTCATGACTATTCCGTTGCATCCGTTTGTCATCGGCCTGGCATTCCGCATCAAGTACCTGGATAAGGCGCTGGAATACATCTGCGCTCATGAAGGGGTGTGGAAAGCCACAGGAGCCGAGATCGCCGATCATTTCTACGCAAATTTTTATCAGAAGCCGTGAGTCCGGAGACACTCATGAATTTGAAACGGTCGGTTAGATTCGTTGGAATTTTAATTGCCCTCGCCGCTTTAGGCCTCGACAACGCCGATGCTGCCGACCGCGTGATCATTGGCAACGTCTCGCGGACGGTCGAACAGTTGCCCAACTACGCCGCCACGGACAAAGGCTTCTTTGCTCAGGAAGGCATTCAGGGTGATGTCGTTTTGATCGGCTCGACAGATACCTTGATCCAGGCGCTGATTGCCGGGCAAGTCAATGTCGCCATCGTCGATCCGACGCCGGCCATCAATGCCGTGGAACGGGGAGCGTCGTTGAAGATCGTCGGCGGCACGGTGCCGATCGCCGCCTACACGTTGGTCGGCTGTCCCAAATACAAATCCATCAAAGAGCTCAAAGGAACCAGTATTGGCGTGGTGAGCCTGGTGTCGGGCAGCACAATATTTCTGCGCGAGATGCTCAAGAAGGAAGGGTTGGAGATCAACAAGGATTATTCGATTATTCAGGGCGGGCCAACGACCCAGCGCCTGGCCAGCTTAAAAGGATGCAATACCTCGGCGACGATGGTTCTCGGCGGCGATTTGCCGCGGGCGCGCGAGCTTGGCTTCACCGAAATCGCCCGCCTGCACGATTATATTCCCAACCTGCAGTTCCATAGCCTGATCGTCGACAGCAAATGGGCCGAAGCCAACAGCCAGCTCGTCGTCCGATATCTCAAAGCCATGGTTCGAGCGATGCAGTGGTCGCATGCCAATAAGGAAGAGGCGGCCAAACTGGTAACCCAGCGCACCGGGATTCCTCTCAAGTACACCCGCGAAAACGTCGAGGAATATCTTTCACAGGGAGTCATCAGCCGCGACGGTTCGGTCAATCGAGAAGGGTTTCAGCGCTTGATCGATCTGATGGGTGAGCGCCTCTTCAAGCAGCGTCCCTATCCCGCGCCGGAGAAGTATCTCGACATGAGTTATTTGCGCCGCGCCCATCAGGAGCTGGGGCTGACGGCCGGACGATGATTCAAAACTGAAAAGGCTCTTCGCGTAATCACGCGGTGAAACACGGTAAGAAATTCTGCTCTTGTAAGGTTCACCCCCTTTGAAAAAGGGGGATTTGGGGGATTTCCGATGTTACCATACAATCGCCGACTTAAGACCAAAGCTCGCTCCTTGCGGACAAAGCCGACCAATGCCGAGCTACACCTATGGTACCGCCTGCGGCGAAAACAAATCCTCGGTGTGCAGTTCTATAGGCAAAAACCCATCGCAAACTACATCGTCGATTTTTATGCACCGGCGGCCAAACTCGTCGTCGAACTCGATGGCGCTCAGCATTTGGAGCCCGGCCAAACAAAATATGACGCACAACGCACCCGGGATCTGGAGCA
>DASUVS010000232.1:0-6087 GCA_036378835.1 Binatia bacterium
AATTCTTACTATTGCGCACTGCCTGTTGCCTTCTTCACTTAATCACTTGATTCGCCCGCTCGAGCACGCGGTTCGGAATCGTTAGATCAATGTGTTTAGCCGCCTTAAGATTGATGAGGAATTCGAACTTCGTTGCCTGCTGCACCGGCAAATCAGCCGGTTTGGCGCCTTTCAAAATCTTGTCCACGTAACCAGCCGCGCGCCGATAGAGGTCATCGTAGTCCGCCCCATAGGACATGAGGCCGCCCGCATCGACAAACTCTTTCTGTGGGTAAATAGTCGGTAACCGGTATTTGACGGCAAGCTCGACGATCCGCTTTCTTTCCGCGAAAAAGCGCCGACCGGTGGTCGTCATAATCGCGCCCACCTGCTTCTGCTTTGCGATTTGAAAGGCGCTCTCGAAACCTTTGGCGTCGGGTTGAGTCTCGATCTCCTCCAATTTTAGCTTCAGTGCCTGAGCCGCAGGCCTGAGCTCTTTCAGTTGGCGCCCTGATCCTCCCGCCGGCTGCAGAACTCCGACTCGGGAGAGCTTGGGAACCGCGTCCTTGAGTATCTCTAGCCTTTTGCTACTTAGCTCACCTAAACTCGAGAACCCCGTAACGTTGCCTCCCGGCCGCGCCAGACTGGCAACCAAACCCACACCCACGGGGTCCGCAGCGTTCGTCATCACGACGGGAATGGTGCTAGTTGCTCGCTTTGCCGCCAACGCCGTTGGTCCCCCTGTGACTACGACTAGATCAACCTTAAGACGAACCAAGTCCGCCGCAAACTCATGCAAACGGTCGTTCTTCTCCTCGGCAAACCGATACTCAATGGTGAGATTCTTTCCCTCGATCCATCCAAGATTGCTCAGTTCTTGCCGGAACACGTCCAAGAGAACCGCGCTACCAGAAGCAGTGCCATTATCCAGGAAACCAATGCGAAAGGTTTTTCCAGACTGCTGCGCGTCGACTCCAGAGCAGGGAGCAAGGAGCAGGGAGCATAGAGCAAAGAAAATGATTTTTTTAGTCATTGCTCGCCGTCCTGCTTTTCCGATCTCTGACATCTGACTGCAGCCTGTCCTGAGTGAAATCGAAGGGATCTCTGTCATTTGATTACTTCATTCGCCCGCTTGAGCGCTTCGACTGGAATTGTCAGACCAATCTGTTTTGCCGCTTTAAGGCTTATGATGAATTCGAACTTCGTTGCATGCGGGCGACTTTTGTTGCCTGCTGCGCGTGAGTTGGATTAACAGTCGCCAGAAACAAGGTAGTAAGTACGAAGAAAAGAAATTTTTTCTCACCGGTTTTCCTGATTGTCTTCGTTCCTTCCCCCTAGACGGGGAAAGGTTAGGATAGGGGTGATGTGGCCTCACATCACAAGATCACCCCTACTCTAACTCTCCCCCATCTAGGGGAGAGAATCGGAATCGAAGATCGACGGACAACTAGCCATCGAGACAGATTTCATTCTCTTAATTGAGCCCATACAACTGCGCGCAATTGTCCCACAAAATTTTTTTCTGGCTCTCTTTCGATACCCCGTCCATTTCCAAAAATTCTTCCACGGCGAGGGGGAAGTCGGAATCACCGTGCGGATAATCGGTGGAAAATACGATCTTGTTATCGCCCACCAGACTGATGATCATCGGCAACTCTTTCTCGTGTTCGGTCGAAATCCAGCATTGACGCTGGAAATATTCGCTCGGCTTTAACTTGCCGGCGGTGGGAAAGCGTCCTTTCTCCATGGCATTGTCGAGGCGGTGCAGCAGAAACGAAACCCAACCGCAATAACATTCGAGAAAGGCCAGCTTGAGCTTGGGGTGCCGGTCGCAGACGCCGCCACCGATGATGTCCGCCATCGCCAGCATATTTTCCATCGGATGAGAGACCACATGGCGAAGCAGTAAATTGTCGCCGAAACGATCGCCGATCTGCGGCAGCTCGCCTGCTGCTGCAGCGGAGTGAAAACCCAGTGGAACTCCAAGTTCCTCGAGCGCCGACCATAGGCTATCGAAATAACGGGAATGCCACGGCAAATCATGTAAAGGCTCGGGCCGGGCGAAAACCCCGACAAAGCCGAGCTTGCCGACGGTGCGCTGCGCTTCTTTGACGGCTTCGGCAGGATCGTGAAGCGGCAGCATCGCCACCCCCTTGAGCCGCTTGGGATCGGCCTGGCAGAAATCGTAGAGCCAATTATTGTAAGCGCGCGCCACGGCTGAGGCGAGCTTCGGATTGATTTGTTCGCGCATCATAATTCCCAATCCGATGGACGGATAGAGCGCCGCCACGTCCAGTCCTTCGCGGTCCATCGCCTGAAGCTGGCTCCCACTGTCGAATTTTCGTGCGCGCGCCTCGGCAATTTCGCTATCGATGCGCGTCGCATCGAAGATGCCGCCGCGGTAGGTTGGCTGGTAACCTTGCAGAATTTTACCATCGAGCAAGACCATCGCCGAGCTGCGCGCCGTCGAACTTAGAATCTTCGGCGCCTGGTCGCGAAATTCCGCTTCCATGTATTTGTCCCAGAGATCGGCCGGCTCGCGCAAATGCATATCCGAATCCAGGATTTTAAAGCCGGATTTCAAGAGTGTTGCCTCCCCGCTTGTGATTTTTGTGCTAGTAACGAAAAAATATTTTCGTTTGGAGTATCGCTATAACACGTATGGCTGTCAACCGAGGTAGGAGAGAGGGGTACTGAGATAGTGGAATAGTGGAGTAAAGGAGCCTTAGACTCGAGCACTCCACTACTCCATTGCTCCAAATTTTCTTTTACATCAGCTCTCGAATAAGCGACTGCGCGGCCTCTGGGGAAATTCCCAGCGGGCGGCGCGCCAGCGGGCCGCCGTCGGCGAGCCCGGTCTCCAACTGATCAAGGGACGGCAAATCGGTCCGTTTCCAAAATAGGCCGATGGCGATTTCGTCACCCCATTCATAGCCGTACTTCATCGCCGCGGCGAAGTCAGTCGGATCATGCTTCCGCTCCTCCAACTTGAACGTTCGTTGCTTGAAAAACTCGTGACTATTTTCGTGATTGAACGTCACGCAAGGACTGAACGCGTCGATGAGTGAGAAGCCCTTATGCTGAATACCGCCTTTGATCAGCTCGACCAAGTGCTTTACTTGCCCGGTGTAGCCCCGCGCGACATAGGTCGCGCCCGCAGCAATCGCCAGCGGAATCGGATTGAGCGGGTTTTCAACGCTGCCGAAAGGCGTGCTCTTCGTTGCCATGCCTTTGACGCTGGTCGGCGAGAGCTGTCCGGTCGTTAGGCCGTAAATCTGATTGTTCATCACGATGTAGGTCAGGTCGACGTTGCGGCGCATGCTGTGTATGAAATGGTTTCCGCCGATGCCGTAGCCGTCACCGTCACCACCGGTCACGATGATCTTAAGCTCGTGATTGGCCATTTGCGCGCCGGTCGCCACCGACAGCGCCCGGCCATGAAGTGTGTGCATGCCATAAGTGCTGATATAGCCCGGCAGGTTCGAAGAACAGCCGATGCCGCTAATCACCATCGCCTCGTGTGGCCGAATGGCCAGTTCCGCGAGCGCTTGCTTGAGCGCGCTCAGGACACCGAAGTCGCCGCAGCCGGGACACCAATCAGGTTCCGCTTTGCCTTTAAAATCCTTGATCGTCAATGGCACGCGGGTACTATCCGACGGCTTTGCTCTCATCTCGATTAAGGATTCATTCATAAGTGACTCCTTAGTGCTTTGTAGAACAAGGTCAATGTCGGTTGCGAGCTCAGTCAAAAGCGTCCAGTGGCAAGGCGCGCGACGGATCGATCAGCGCAGGCGTACGTTAACAGTACGTCGGAGTCAGACGATCAAGCGCAACGCCGCAAATGGGCCCTTTTCAGCGGACTGCTAAACCATGATTTCGTGCACCGGGACATACTGTTGTGTTCGGCCGGCTAAAATTGCTTTCAAGCCATCGACGATATGGTGCGGCATGAACGGCTCGCCATCATACTTTCGAATGTGGGCGTCGGCGACGATACCGGTCTCCGACCGTAAGTAACGGGCGAATTGGCCGCTGTAATTATTTTCAACGATCACGACTTTCTTGCTATTCGAGAGCGCCGATGTGATCGCGGCGGCGTGCAGCGGTACAATCCATTTGATCTGCAGAGCATTCGCGTAGATGCCTTCTTCGCTTGCCAGCTTCTGTATCGCTTCGCGAATGACTCCTTCGGTGGAGCCCCAACCCAACAGCGTGACTTGGGCGTTTTTCGCCCCCCACAGCTGCGGCGGGTCGATCGAGGGCAGAATCGCTTCCATCTTACGCATTCGTTTCTCATGCATGGCCTGGCGTTTGTGCGGGTTGGTGTATTCGTCGCTGATCAACACCCCATATTCATCATGGTCATCGGTCGCCACGACATGCTCGAACCCTGGCGTCCCCGGCAGCGCGCGCGGAGAGACACCGGTTTCGGTGAACTCGTAACGCTTGTATCCGCCGTTGAGCGGGGGCAATGAGCCGTTCAGACCGATCACCGCGCCGCGTTCGATGGGAACGCTGAAATCCAATTCCGCCGGATCAATGCTCGAGCGGCCTTCGGAAAGCAACAAATCCGACAGGATGATGCCGGGACACTGAAACTTGTCCGCCAGGTTGAATAATTCTGGCACGGTCTTGAAGCAATCCGCGATATTCGTCGGCGCGACGATAATACGAGGATAATCTCCCTGTCCCGCACCCATTACCTGCCATAGATCGCCTTGCTCGGTTTTCGTCGGCACCCCAGTGGCTGGACCCGCGCGCTGTACGTTGATGCAGACCAACGGAATCTCCATCATTGCCGCCGCACCGAGCCCTTCGGTCATCAAGGCAAATCCCCCTCCCGAGGTCGCGCACATCGCTCGGCATCCGGCATGCGCGGCGCCGATGGCCATGTTGATGACACCGATCTCGTCTTCCACTTGCCGCACCATAATCCCCAGCTGGCGCGCGTGCCGCGCCATCCAGTGGAGCACGCCGGACGATGGGCTCATCGGATAGGCGCAATAAAAGCGCACCCCCGCCGCTGCCCCGCCCATGGCCAGGGCTTGATTGCCTTCGAAGAACGCGAGTGGTTTTCTGGTCTCAGGCAGCGAAAAAGGTAACGATCTAAAATGCTTCGCAGCGTATTCATAACCGGAGCGCGCCACGCCGACGTTTTCGGCAATCACCGCGTCGCCTTTTCTTTTGAACTGCAGGCTCAGAATGTCCGCGAGGATCTTGAACTCCACGCCGATGAGCTGAAGGACCGCGGCAAGCGCGATCGTGTTTTGCACCAAGTCGCCTTTGATGTTCGGCGCCAGCTCTTTCACCGAAAATGGACAGAGCTGAACGCCGGGAGCGACGTCGTCCGCTTTGATTTTATCGCCATTGTAGAGAACGGCAGAGCCCGCTTTCATGAGTCCCAGGTGCCGATTCATCGTGTCTTGGTTGAGCGGAATCATAACGTCGAGCTTATCGCCGAAGCTGAGCACGGGCTCGTCGCTGGTCCGAAGCGTGAGGAAAATATGCCCACCCCGAACAATCGACTGGTACGCATTGTAAGCATTCAGGTGCAGCCCGCGGCGAACGAAGATCCGCGCGAGGATGTCTCCCGGAGTTGCGATTCCTTGACCGGCGGCGCCGCCGATTGCGACCGAAAGGTCGAATTTCGCCATGAAGTTCCCCTTTTGGCTCTAACTCATTTCGCTGAGATAAAATTTCCCGCCGGCACCGTTTCTAGGATTTTATTCATCTCGGCTGCGGAAAAGGCCCGCATGGTCCGGGTCCGGATGTTTCCGAGCGCGCCCATGCTTGCGGCGAAGGCCATGATAGCATCATCGTCTTGGGCCTCCGCGGTAAAGACCGCGTCAAAAGCGCCCATGGTCCAGTAGATGTCTTTAATTTTCACGCCGAGATTCGACCCCGCATTAACCAGGGCCTTGGCTCTTTCGGTGGTCTGGCGAATTTGACGGACACCTTGATCAGTAAAATTGACCAGCGCGATGTACGTCGCCATAAAGGTCCTTTCCGCCCGCAAAATAAAAAAGCCAGTGCGCCTTGCGTTCAAGCAAGGCGACTGGCCTGCGGTGTTTGGTACCCTCTTGCGGACAACACTGTGGGCTTCACTTC
>DASUVS010000233.1:0-9656 GCA_036378835.1 Binatia bacterium
GCCAAGCGGTACTAAGATGACATATCCCGCGTCCACCGTGAGACTGGCGTTGACCCCGGCAAACACCAGCGCGGCAGTAATCAGCCAGGACGGCACACTTCTTACGAATCCTTTGAGCGCCGCGGAAAAAAGCCCGCTGCGCTCCGCCACACCAACACCGATCATCGCCACCAGCACCGTGCCTAAGGGAGCAAAGCTGGTAAAATTGCCTACAGCCTTGGTGATGATGTTCTGGATGCCTTGGCGATCGAGTAGGTTAACGGCAGTAATCTGTTTCCCGGTCACCGGATGAACCACTGCCAATCCCAAAGCATGGGCGAGGAATGAAAAAATAAGAACTACAAGCGAAAAGAGTATGAATAAATTGAACGGATGCGGCAGCTTGTTACCCCAACGCTCGATCCAGTCCAGCAAACCTGCAGTAAAGTTTCTCGGACGCGGTTTCGTCGCCATCGCCCTTGAATAATACTGTCGGCGTAAATCAGTCAAGCAGACGCCTCCGCCGGGGCCGCGAGCGAGGCCCTACCCTGCACGGACCAGCTCAGCAATTGTGACGCAAGCATCGAGCATCCTGCGCGGCGATCCATCGCACGCTTCGCGGGCTGTTTCAGATTTGCAGCCGCGGGGAGTGGGCGGGCAGCAATCATCAAGCCGCGACGGTTCAAGGCTCTTCCTGGGGTAAATCCAACACTTTCGTACTGTCACAAGAGCGCTTTTCGATTGCCAAAGCTGATTGAAGACCCAGGGGATAAATGTTAGACGGAACACCTATGCCAAAGCACCGAGTAACCGTCGATACCGGAGGAACATTTTCCGATTTTGTCTTTTTCAATGAAGGGAGCGGCGAGATCAGCATCACCAAGCTGCCGTCGACGCCACGGGAACCATTTCAAGCGGTGCTAAACGGCGTCAAGGAATTACTCGATCGCGGAGTGGCGGCCGGAGATGTTTCTTTTTTTTGCCATGGCACCACAGTCGGCACCAATGCGCTCCTGGAAGAAAAAGGCGCCAAGACCGGCTTGCTCGTGACTGAAGGCTTTCGTGGCATCTACGAAGTCATGGAGCAAACCCGAGGTTATGGCCCTGCTACCTACGATTTATTTTTTGAAAAGCCCCGGCTCCTGGCTCCGCCGTTTTATACCGAAGAAATTCCCGAACGGGTCGACTTTCGCGGCAACGTATTAAAGCCCATCGACGTCGAAGCGGCGCGCCAAGCGATCAGGCGATTAAAGCTAAAAGGCGTGCAGTCGGTGGCGGTGTGCTTCTTGTTTTCGTTTTTAAATCCGGACCACGAGCTCAAGATCAAAGAGCTCTTTGCCGAAGAATTCCCCGCGGCGCGGCTGTCGCTTTCCTATGAAGTGCTGCCGCAAATCCGCGAGTTTTATCGAATGAGCACGACCGTCATCAACGCGTATATTCAGCCGGTGATGGCCAACTATTTGGGCACTCTCGAGAACCGGATGCGCGACATGGGCATCACCACGCCCAAGCTCTACATCATGCAATCCAACGGCGGCGTTTCGACGTTTGCAGGGTCGGCCAAAAAGCCGGTCGCAACGGTTCTTTCAGGTCCGGCCGGCGGCGTCATCGCTTCGATGGGAACCTGCGAGCGCGTTGGCATCAATAATATCATCACCTTCGACATGGGCGGCACCAGCTGCGACGTGGCGTTGATTCATCAGGGCAACCCTGTCATTACGACGCAAGGGAAAATCAATTTGCGGCCCATCGCGCTGCCGATGCTCGACATTCATACAGTCAGCGCCGGCGGCGGCACCATCGCCCGGCTCGACGCGGTTGGGGGGTTACAGGTTGGACCGGATAGCGCGGGGGCCGATCCGGGTCCGGTCTGTTACGATCGCGGCGGTGAAAACATCACCATCACCGATGCCAACATGGTGATCGGCGTCTTGGATCCTGATCACTTTCTCGGCGGCCGCATGAAGCTCAATAAAACCAAGGCCCGACATCTGCTCGAGGAAAGAATTGCCAAACCTTTGGCAATGAACTTGATGGAAGCGGCAGCCGGCGTGCTCGACATCATCAATGTCAAGATGGAAGAGGCGATCAAGGCGGTATCGTCGCAGCGCGGTTATGACATTCGCGATTTCACTCTAGTCGCCTTTGGCGGCGGCGGGCCCATGCATGCCGGCAGGATGGCTCTGGATTTAGGCATTCCATCGGTCCTGATTCCGCTTACGCCCGGCGTTCACTCGGCTTTGGGCTTGCTCATGTCCGACGTCAAGCATGACTACGTGCGATCCAAATTAGTCGGACTCGACGATCTTGATCTAGACGAGATCAATCCCATGTTCGGCCAGTTGATCGATCAAGCAAAAGCCGATCTTTACGGCGAGGGTTTTCGCGATAGTGAAATCAAAATGGAAACTTACCTTGATTTGCGCTACGCCGGTCAGGGTTATGAGCTGACCGTTCCCTGCCCCATGCCGCCGCTCAGCAAGGACGGTTTGGCGCTGATGCGCGCTCGCTTCGATACGGTGCACGAGCAAAACTCCGGTCATAAAGCCGAGACCGAGCGGGTCGAACTGGTGAGCCTTCGGTTGATTTCACTTGGGATCGTTCCCCAGGCCAAGCTCTCACCCGGTAAAGTCTCCGGCCGCGCGGTCGAAGAAGCAATGACGGGAACGCGAAAAGTATTTTTTGGCAAGCAGCACGGGATGTTGAACACGCAGATCTATAGCCGGGATGCGCTCGAACCGGGTCACAAGCTCAGCGGCCCGGCAATCGTTGAGCAGTTAGATACGACGACGGTGATTCACCCGGAGCAGGAAGCCATTGTCGATAATTATCGAAATCTCATCATCAAGGTAGAGACGCAGTATGCTGCGGCCCTACAGGACATTGAGAAACGTTCATGACCGTCGTTGATCCCGTCACATTACAAGTGATCCAAGCCCGTTTAGCCGGCATCGTCCAAGAGATGCAAAATTCGCTTTTTCGCACCGGCTATTCGACGATTATCCGTGAATCACAAGACGCCAGCTGCGCGATTTTGAATCGCCAGGGCGAAGTCGTCGCGCAGCACGTGGTACTGCCGCTGCATATGGGCGCATTTCCCGCCTGCGCCGCCGGCATCTTGAAGAATTACAGCGCTGAGGAGATTCACCAGGGTGATGCCTTCATCACCAACCACCCGTATCTCGGTGGCAGCCCGCATGCGCCCGACATGGCTGTGCTGTCGCCGATTTTTTTCCGCGGCGAGTGGGTCGGCTTCGCGGCCAACCTCGCGCACAAAAGCGACATCGGCGGTCCTGTGCCCGGAAGCTGCTGGAGCCAGGCCCGAGAGATCTATCAAGAAGGTCTTCACGTGCCGCCGATCAAGTTCGTTCACCAATATCAAACCAGTAAAGATATCGAAGCCGTTCTCGGCGCCAACAGCCGCACTCCGGAATTGGTGGTAGGAGATCTGCGCGGCCAAGTCGGCGCCGCGCGGCTTGGCGAGAATCGCTTTCAAGAGATGGTGGAGCGCTACGGCAAAGAAACGATTCTCAGCTCGTTCGAGCAATTGTTTGCATTGACGGAAGCCAAGGTGCGCGCTGAAATCGCCTCTTGGCCCGACGGCGTCGGCGAGGGCGAGCGGTTCGTCGACAGCGACGGGATCGATCTCGATACGCCCGTGCGCCTGCATGTGCGCATGGAAAAGAAAGGCCGGGACCTACTTTTCGACTTCACCGGCTGCGCCGACCAAACCAAAGGTCCGGCGAACATTCGGCCAACCATTGTCCGCGCAGCGTGCTGTTATCTCCTCACCTGCCTGGTAGACCCGGCGCTGGCCATCAATTATGGATTGGCTAAGGTCATTGATATCAAGGTTCGCGAAGGCAGCGTCGTCAACCCGCGCTTTCCCGCGCCGGTAAACACGTATAATCCAACCGTTCATGCATTGGTGGAATCTCTACTGGAAGCGTCGAGCCAGATCACGCCTCATAAAAAGGTTGGCGATGGTTGCAGCAGCCGGTCGATTATCATCGGCGGCCGCAGCAACAAGACCGGCAAAGGCTACGTGCAGTATGAAATCTTCGGCGGCGGCTCGGGCGGCCGCAGCGGCAAAGACGGCGTCTCCGGCACCAATGTCAATCAATCCAACGCGAAGATCGCGCCCATTGAAATCATTGAATCGGAATTCTCTACGCGCTTAAGAAAATTCCAGCTGATCCCCGATTCAGGGGGGCCGGGAACATTTCGCGGCGGCTTGGGGTTTGTCCGAGAATACGAAGTGTTGGACAATGACGCGCGTTTTTCACTGCGATCCACCAAACACACGGTCGCGCCCAAAGGAATCGACGGCGGCGCCAATGGCAGGACCGGTCACTGCACGTTGAATCCCGGCAAGGCCGACGAGCGGGCAATTCCATCGCGCTTCTCCGACCACGTACTCCATCCGGGCGATGTTTTTAGCCTGGAAACGCCCGGCGGCGGCGGTCTGGGAAATCCGTTGCAAAGAGATCCTCAACGAGTTGTGAGCGATGTGCGCAACGGTTATGTGACCCGACAAAAGGCGCGAGAAATCTACCGTGTTGCGGTTGATGAAAAAGACAGCGATTTCATCCTCAATGAATCCGAAACACGCGCGCTGCGGAAATCGCGGTAACTGTGCCAATGCTTCACGGACAGCTGGAACGATTGGAACTGTTGGAACGGCTGGAATGCAAAAGCCGCAAATCGCAAACTTTCGAATTGTGCCAGATGTTCCATCTCTAATCGCACTGGGCGGCTAACCAATGCTCATGGTCGATCCGATCACTCTCCAGGTCATCCAGGCGCGGCTTGCCGGCATCGTTCAGGAGATGCAAAATTCGCTCTTCCGGACCGGCTATTCAACGATTATCCGCGAATCGCAAGATGCCAGTTGTGCAATTCTAAATCGCCAAGGCGAAGTGGTTGCGCAGCATGTCGTGCTGCCGCTGCACATGGGCGCGTTCCCGGCTTGCGCCGAAGCCATATTGAAAACCTACGAGCCCGCCCAGATTCAAGAAGGCGATGCTTTCATCACCAATCATCCCTATCTCGGTGGCAGCCCGCACGCGCCGGATATGGGCATGTTCACGCCGATTTTTTTCCGGGGAGAATGCGTCGGGTTTGCCGCCAACATGGCGCATAAGAGTGATATCGGTGGGACCGTCCCGGGAAGCGGTTCGGGCAGTGCGCGTGAAATCTTCCAAGAGGGCCTGCATTTGCCACCGGTCAAGTTTATGTCGCGGCTGCGACCGATCCGAGAAATCGAGGCGATGATCGCCGCCAACAGCCGCACTCCGGAAGTGGTCATTGGCGATCTGCGCGGCCAAGTCGGCGCCGCGCGGCTTGGCGAGCGCCGGATCGCCGAGCTCATGGACCGTTATGGCAAACAAACCATACTGGATTGCACCGACATCCTGTCTTCGAACACCGAAAAACGTGTTCGTCAAGTGATCGCAACATGGCCCGACGGCGAATCCGAAGCTGAAAGCTTTGTCGATCATGACGGTGTCGACCTGAGCCGTCCGATCCGCATTCATGTGAAAGTAAAAAAGACCGGCGATAGGATTCACTTCGATTTCAGCGGCAGCAGCGATCAGACTCAGGGTCCCGCCAACATACGACCGCCGCTGGTGCGCGCCGCCTGCGTCTATTGTCTGGTCGCGCTGGTCGATCGTTTTTTGCCAATCAATCAGGGTCTCGCACGAGTAGTGGAGGCAAAGTTTCGCCCCGGCAGTGTGGTGGATCCCCGTTTTCCGGCAGCGGTAAACACCTACATGCCGACGGCATTGACAGTCGCCGAAGCGGTCCTTACCGCGCTGGCCACCTTTGTTCCCGAAAAACGAATAGCCGGTGGATCGGGGAGCGCCGCGCTAGTGATGGGCGGGCGGGATGCCGAGAGCCAGCGGGCCTATGTTCATTATGAGATCTTCAGCGGCGGCACCGGCGCGCGCTGGAGCAAAGATGGCGTCTCGGCCACGGCCTTTCACCTGAGCAACTGCAAGACCGCGCCGGTTGAAATTATCGAGTCCGAGTTTCCCACCCGTATCGAGCGATTCGCAATGATACCGGATTCAGGCGGCGCGGGCCGGTTGCGCGGCGGTTTGGGTTTTAGCCGCGACTACCGGATTCTCGCTGACGAAGTTCGTTTTTCAATGCGCACTGACAAACACACTATTGAGCCCTTTGGCAGCCAAAACGGTCTGCCCGGCCGCAAAGGATCATGCATCGTCAATCCCGGCACGCATCAAGAAAAGCGTTTGTCGTCACGCTTTGGCGATCAAAGGCTCAGCAAAGGGGATCTTCTGCGCATCGAGCGTCCCGGCGGCGGCGGCCTTGGAAATCCCATGGATCGCGCAGCCGAAAACGTGCTGGAAGATGTGCGCCAAGGCTACGTTTCAGTCGGGAGTGCTGCGTCCGACTACAAGGTGGCAATCCGTTTCAGCGAGAGCGAGCCGTGCCTAGATCTATCCCGGACGCAAGCTTTACGAGGGAAATGGTAAAAAATAAGTAGCAAAAATAGCCGGCCTCTGGTATAAGCACGCTAATACACGCGCCCCTTAAAGGAGGAAAAATGGCGACAGCAAAGAAAAAGACCCGCAAACCGAATGCAGCCTTTATGAAGCCCGTACAACCGGATGCAGCATTGAGCGCGGTTGTCGGGACAAAAGCTATCCCTCGCACCGAGGTAACCAAAAAGCTTTGGGCCTATATCAAAAAGAATGGGCTTCAAGATAAGAAGAAAAAAACCAATATTAATGCCGACGACAACCTCAAAGTTGTTTTCGGTGGCAAGAAGCAAGTCACGATGTTTGAGATGACCAAGCTGGTCAGCAAACACCTCAAGTAAACAGTCCTCCTTAAAATCTCAATAGCATTGTAGCGGCGATCAAGATCGGCGATCCCTATTGTCGATCTTGATCACTAGCACGATGCTGCGGCTTTCCCCTTTGAGCGGCTACATTGACGCCGAAACGTATTTTTGTGTTTGACCGCCGTATTCATTCATTTCGGTTGCTTTATTGAGGCAGTGACCTTCAGCAAAGTATCGCAGCCGGCTCGGTTGAGTCAGAGATTGTGAATGCGTTCAGCAGAAGGTGTCGTTATGACCGATGCTGTAGCGCATCGAACAGGTGAAGCTGGCGGGTGTGCCCTTCGTCTTCGAAATGAACCGGGTAGTTGCCGCTAAAACAGGCGTCGCAGTAACCCTGCTGTTTTCCGCCGAAGTAATCGTACATGCCGTCCTGGCTAAGATACGCGAGACTATCGGCTTCAATAAAGCGACGGATCTCTTCCACCGAACTGGACGATGCAATTAGCTCGGTGCGGGTTGGTGTATCGATCCCGTAGTAACAAGGACCTGTGGTGGCTGGCGAGCTGATACGCATGTGAACTTCTTTGGCGCCGGCATCGCGCAGCATGCGAATGATCTTCCGGCTCGTCGTGCCACGCACGATCGAATCATCAACGACAATGACGCGCTTGCCGTTGAGAACTTCTCGCTGGGCGTTGAGTTTGATCTTGACCCCAAAATGACGAATCGTTTGCTGTGGCTCAATGAACGTCCGGCCGACGTAATGGTTGCGGATCAAGCCAAACTCAAGCGGTATTTTAGATTCCTCGGCATAGCCGATGGCGGCGGGAACCCCGGAGTCCGGAACCGGTGTTACCAAATCCGCGCTCACTGCGCTCTCCCTCGCCAGTTGGCGACCCATAGATTTCCGAACACTGTAAACGTTGTGTCCGTACAGCGTGCTGTCTGGCCGGGCAAAGTAAATATATTCAAAAATACATTTCGCATGGGGCACCGGCGGAAAAGGTTTTAAAGATTCCACCCCATCCGGACCGAAGGTAATAATTTCCCCGGGCTCGACCTCGCGCACATAGTCGGCTTCGATTAGATCCAGGGCGCAGGTTTCCGAGGCGACAACGTAAGCTCCGTTATTGGGTCCCTCGCGAAACTTACCCAGCACCAATGGGCGAAAGCCGTATGAATCCCGGGCGGCAATCATCCGATCCGGTGTAATGAACAGCAACGAATAGGCGCCCCGGGCGCGGCTGAGGGCTTCAACGATCCGCGCCATGAGCGAAACCTCTTTGGAGGTGGCGATCAAGTGGATGATCACTTCGGTGTCGGACGTCGATTGAAATATCGAGCCTGAGCGTTCGAGCTCATCGCGCAAGATAGCGCCGTTAACCAAATTGCCGTTATGCGCAATGGCGATGGGGCCTTGGGAATACTCGACGACGAACGGCTGCGCGTTTTTAAGATGACTCTGGCCTTGAGTGGAATAGCGGTTGTGGCCTATGGCGCTTTGGCCTTCCAGGCGTTTGATGACATCTTCCTTAAAGACATCGGCGACTAGGCCCATTTGTCTGTGCGAGATGAGGGCCTTACCGTCCGAAGACACGATCCCGCATGATTCCTGACCCCGGTGCTGCAGCGCATAAAGACCGAGATAGACCATGTTGGCGGCTTCGGGGTGGCCGTAGACGCCCATCACCGCGCATTCATCGTGAAATTTGTCCATGAATTCTCGACCGCGAAATTCAGTCCCTTTCAAACAGTTCGGCGGCCGCAATGGCTGACCGGTTACTTCAGTCGGTTGCCCAGGGCAGATGACCAAATCGACTGCAGCTCATCGAGGGGCAATTGTAAAATCGGTTGAATCGAAAACCGCGAACCGCCGACTGCGCCGATGACCTGGAGCGGCACCCCGTGCCCGGTGGCAATTTCTTGCAATTGGCTTAAATCCTTCTCCTGCATCGATACCAGAATTCGGGATTGTGATTCGCTAAATAATAGGGCGTCGCCGCGGATCATTTCGCGCATCTCGGCTCTAACTCCCAAGGGCTTATCCGGACCGCCGATACAGCACTCCGCCAATGCTACAGCCAAGCCGCCGTCCGATATGTCGTGAGCCGACCGGAGGATGCCTTTCTCGATAGCTTCAATGCAACAGTTTTGAATCGCCTGCTCCAGCCTAAGATCGATCCAAGGCGGTGTCCCCCTAACCAGATTGTGGATGTACTTGAGGTATTCACTACCGCCGAGCTCTTCACGGGTGCGTCCCAGCAGCACCACAATGTCGCCAGCAGTTTTGAACCAGGGGGTAATAACTCGGTCAACCTTTGGCAGGAGACCAACCATCCCGATCGTTGGCGTTGGATAAATGGGAATTCCGTCTGTTTCATTATAGAAACTTACATTGCCGCTCACAACCGGCACTTTGAGGGCGATACACGCATCGCGCATACCTTGAATCACACGCGCAAACTGCCACATGACGGCCGGATTCTCGGGACTGCCGAAGTTCAAGCAATCGGTCAGCCCGATGGGCCGTGCGCCGACACAGGCCAGATTGCGCGCCGCCTCGACCACCGCCAGAGCGCCGCCGACGTAGGGATCGAGAAAACAATAACGGCTATTGCCGTCGACTGTCAGCGCGAGCCCTTTGTCCGTCCCTTTGATGCGAACTACCGCAGCGTCAGCACCAGGCGCCACCACGGTGTTGCTGCGAACGTAGCAATCATATTGACGATAAACCCATTCCTTGGAAGCAATGTTGGGCGCGGCCAGCATCAGCTTTAACGTCGCTCCGAGATCTCTCGGCTCGGCGATTGTCGATAAATCCAGTTGCTCGAGATCGTCTTGACTCTTGGGCCGCTCGGCGGGCCGG
>DASUVS010000234.1:0-11483 GCA_036378835.1 Binatia bacterium
CAAGATTGCAGTGCAAGGCGTGGAGGACTTCTCCTCGGATCTCTATAGCCCACGATCATGGCAAATCTATTTTATAACGATCGGCTCATCATTGCCTACGCCGCTTTTCAGCAAAGCAGCAAACTCTGGAGCGCGGGCGCAGAGATCACTTGGAAGATCAATGGCCAACGGCAATCGCACACGATTGAAGCCTTGCCCGATCGATTCAAAACCGCTGGAGAGGCAGAACGGTTTGTGATCAACTTTGCTAAAAGCTGGATTGACGCCAATCCCTAGCTCGCCAGCCCGTCCGATCGTAAAAAGCTCTGCCAATCTTCCTGCGAATCAGTTAGATGAAAACCGGTCATTGATCCATTTCGCTGCGTAGTCGAAGAAATTCTTCGTCACATTCGCATAGGATGTCGCAGGATTCGCGCAGTTTGTGCAAGGAGTGACGCCGGTGGTTGCGCCTTCCACAACAATAAAGTCCTTGTCGGCACTATTAGCATATAAGTAATTGATTTCGACTTCCTGAATGAGGTTTTGAAAAGAAGCCTGATTGGCAGCAGCCAGCAATGGGACCGAGACCTGCTGAAGCATGCAGGGAGTGGAGTTATTGCTGGAGCAAAGATCAATCTGACTTTCATCCATGGAATTATTTGCTCGAATTGCGTTGCTGCTTAGGAAAGATCTCACCGTCAGCCCTTCGCGGGCGCCTTCGCTGAATGTCTGATTGGCTTCTGCAAGCTCCGGCCGCGATGGAGCGAGACTCTCAACGATCTGCACGGCGATGGTGCCGTCGTTCTTGAGCAGCTTCTCAGGAAATAGCGTGGTGTGACGGATGCTCGGGTCGAGCGAGAGCAGTCGCGCTCCATCGAATTTTGGAATGTTGAACGGCGCATCATCGGTGTAGATGTATTTACCCGCCTCGACTCTTTGCAGGAGTTCGAGAGCATCATCGATCAGCCGGTTCATCCGTTCGGCTTGACCTTTGAAATACCGAGCTTTGAACTCGTCCGAATAGTGCGAGGCCCCTTCGGGCTTAAAGCCGTTTTTGGCATCGAATGGATCGAGGCGAGGATTTAAGCGGTCGGGATTTTTCTCGTTGTTCACTGCTGGATTGACGCTTCTAAGCCGGAGGATTGGATTGCCGGGATGTCCATCCGAGAGGATGATACCATCAGCAGGAGGGATCCCTGCCAGATTGTTGCCGCACTGGACGAGTTTATTGGCTCCTTGGCATACGGAAGGTCCGTTTTCCGCAACCGCCTGATAGAAGCTCATGGTGACTCCACCGCCGCTATTGCCGTACAAAATCACCTTATTTACTTTTTGAACGCTCTTTAAATGATTCACTCCCTGCGCCACATCCAGGGGTATCAGTTCCCAGTCCACTAAGGCCTCATTGTTTTCGAATCGCGAGTTCATGCAGAGAACCACAAAACCCCTTCTCGAGAATTCCCTGCAGGCGATGTTGTTCATGTAGTTCGATTCGCGATGCATCACTAAAATACCCACAGGGAACTGAGGCCCCGAGTCGGGCTTGTAAACCGCTCCTTTGGCCTGGCCGAGTTGGACGAATACCGGATTAGTTTGGGCAAACGAGGATGAAACGACGGCCACGAACGTCAGGCTCAATGTAACGGCTGATAGCCAGAACATCTTTTTTGGCATTTTAATTCCTCTGCTTAGGTGGCCTCAATCAACAGTGACTCAACATCCGAATGCTATACGGCGCTCACTTGCCGACATCGCTTTCCGCGGCTGCTGTGATGATGTCCACCGAATCTTCGTCCAGAAGCAGGCGTTGGCGAACGAGACGATCTGCTGCGCGGGCGACCTGACTCACATAGTGACCGTGATTTCGATAGCGCTCTTCCAACGAGAGTCTCGGGTCGCCCTCCGCGAGCCGCTCAGCTTTCGTTTCCGCGAAAGGTATGTACTGGCCTGTCAGAGCGCAATCTTCTCCTTCTGCGAAGGGCGCACGCCGAAGAGCCCAGCCCGTGTACGTTGCTATCGGTACTTCGATGTTGGGGTGACGAACGCCCGCGATATCGTTGCCGTCGACGTCTGTCTTTGGCACCAATACGGTATAGCTCTTTCCGGGAATCGGCATATTCGGAAGTGTGCTCTTATCCAATAGATCAACCGGGTTGTACCATCCCGTGTAGTTCACGCCTGGAATCACCGGGAAGCCTTGAACCGATTGCGGCAAAGACGGGACTAAGGTTCCGTCGCTAACTCTCGGATAGCGACTTGCCGGCGGCCTTATCCCTTTTGTCGCCCAATCGTCGAGTGCCATGTAGAGCGCCCGAACGATGGGATTGTGCGGGTTGGGATTACTGAGCTGCTGGCATGTGGCGGTGGTTTGCGGCGTTTCCGACGGCCCGTGTTGAGTGCCTGAAACCATGAATACGCGTACGTCATCAGGTAATCTAATGTCGTTACCAAGGCCGTCTGTCGTCACCAGAGCGGTGGGCTTGAGGTAAGCCTCGTTGGCGCTATCCGTATGCATGACCTTCGGACAAGTGCCGGTAACTTGGCAGCGCGCGAAAATGCCGTCCGTGAGGCCGCTGATGGGATCGAACCGCACTTCGTATGTAAAGGGAAATTCCTGCTTAGCGCTTAAGTGTCTCTGATAACTGCGGCCGGTGGCGTTGGTATCGCCAAATCGATCATTACTGGCGATTGCGTGAGCGCCGGAAATCTTCGGTTGAATACCTTCGAAGACCTTACGGCCGGATTCATCCTCGTTGAAGCCCCAGTAAGTGAAGCCCTTCAAGTAGCGGCCGCTCTGGGACGATCCATGAGCGATGACGTACTCAATCGCGCCACGTAGGGGATTCTCCGCCGAACTCTCGTGACGCAGAAACGAGACCACATCGCGTGTGGCCGCAAGCCCGAGCCCGAGTATCTGCGGGTCTTTGGCCGGATAGACAAACTCGTACGCAGCGCCCTGATCGTACGGTGCTAGAAATGGATCTGAGCGATTGATGCGAACTGTTGTGTCGTTGACATAGGACCAAACGCTTGCGGGGACCTCTACCCGTTCGACCAGGGGACCTCCGATAAAATTTGTGTGGTTGTGTACGAGCATCTTTGCTTGACTATGGTCAAGGTTAGCCGCTCGATAAGTCAATTCGAAATCCGTTCCGGTGGCGTTGTCGAAGATGACCTCAGTGATCGTATGCTCCACAACCGAGCTGCCGTCGGGGTTGCGTGCGATTGGCAGCCTGGCAAGGGCACGATTATTTCCTGGAGGCACGAGCCCTTCATCTTCCCAACCGGAAAAAACCAGCGTATAGCCGCGGCGCATAAGCAGACCGGTGCCTGCATCTGCTGCAGTCGTCGGATTGTTGCCGCCTACCTCATTGAAGGAGCCATGGCCTTTGTTGCCGCGGTTTACCACATCGTAAAAAATCCTTTGATTTCCCTTAGACATGTCGGTGGGTTTGATAATGTGCACATCGGCTGAATATTCGACCATGCCGCTGGAGTTACGCGGCGCCAAGTCGATGTCGGTAATCAAAGAGTTCCGGCGGTCGGACGGATCGACTTCACCATGCGCGCGCGCGAAGATTTTTTCGTAGGTGCCGACGTTTCCAAACGACAGGCCCCCAAACGTCGGCGATTGGACACTCAGAATCTCCAACCGAATGATCCGCGCATCAGCCGATGGCGCCGGATTAATCGTTGCCAACCCCAAAGCGACAAAAAGCATCGCGCCGACCTGCGACCGACTGCGCACCAGCGGTGCCAGGCTAATCTGTTTCATGGCCATCCTCCCTGTAACTGAATTAAGGCGGCTCGACACAATTCGGCATAGGAGTGTCTTCTTTTTCATTCTTCTCTTCGGATTCGCGGTGTATCTGTAGCAGGATAGATTTGGCAGTATGCGGCTACATTTGAATGTCGCGTTTGATATTTCCAGCGTGAACATTCTCGCAAAAGTAATCTTCATTCCGACGGGGCTATCACTCGCATAACGGTATGGGCCTCTACCATTTAGCGAAGCGGATTTTGCCCATCTTTGCATAGAAGTGTCCAATACTTTCTTCGAATGCCAGCCATTGACTTTCCTTATAACGCTCCGTAAAAAACAAATAGGACGATCCTTTCGATGTTCTCTGAGCGTTTTTTGGGGGAGGGATCATGACACTCCATCAGCTGAGAATTTTCGAATGCGTTGGAACCGTTTCGAACATCACCAAAGCTTCCGAGATCCTGCACATCAGCCAACCGTCGGTTTCCCAACAGTTGAAATTACTGGAAGAAGAATTCGACGCGAAGTTCTTTGCTCGACTCAGTCAAGGTGTCGAGCTGACGTACGAGGGTAAACAGTTTCTTGACGCCGTGAAGCCTATTTTGATTCAGGCCGAAGTCGTCGAGAAAACGTTCAAAAGAAATCCAAAAGCTAATCCAATGGTGCTTCTAAAGATCGGTGGAAGTAATAACGTTTCGTCCGATGTTCTTCCCCATCTGTTGATGACCTTCAAACAGAACCATCCGCTGGTTCAATTTACCCTCGAGACAAACGATAGCCCGGTGATCGAAAAGCGAGTGATCAATTCGGAAGTGGAACTAGGCTTGATTACCAATCCATCATACCGCTCAGAAATCGCTTACGAGCCTTATGAGGAAATGCAGGTGGTAGCGTTTTGTCTGCCGATATATCCTGTCGCCGGAAAAACTCTAAGCTTGAAAGAACTGGCCCAATTACCCCTCGTGGTGAGAACCGGCGGAAGAATAGAACACGCGCTCAGGAGTCACAGGCAGTCGGTAAACATTTCAGTCCGCTGCGAAGCTTCGGCAGCCGTTAAGGCCGCAGTCGGGTTGGGAATGGGTGTGGGAATTTTGTATCGCAACGCCGTTGCCAGCCGGGTTGCCAATGGCACGCTAAAATTGATCGATGTGCCTGAATTAAGGGAGATGGGGGTTCAATCTTATATCATTTTTCACAAAAGGAAGCCGATATCGCCTGTCGCGGCGGAGTTCCGAGAAATGCTCCGGAAACGCGACTCGGTTTTTTGGAATGATAAGAAAGCACAGAGCAGTGTTACCCTGCCGCTGCGCGATAAAAAGGATCACTCGACAAAGATGACTTTATAAATGATTGCATTCGGGGGCCGACTAGAGATCCTTCAAATGAAAAACAAAATTTCTGGTCTGCTTGTGCGGCTTGCCATTGCAGTTAGCATTCTTGGGCTTGGTTGGCCGGAAGAGCGGCAGGCGGTGCTTCATGCCGATGATGGTGATTGGGACTCTCCGCATGTTGCTCCCTTCGTCACCACCCCGCACGAGGTGGTGAAGCGCATGCTGGAGCTAGCCGAGATCAAAAAATCGGATATTCTTTATGATCTTGGATCGGGCGATGGAAGAATCGTTTTAGCCGCGGCAAAAAATTTTAAAATTAGATCTGTCGGCTTTGAGATCGATCCGGTGTTGGTGAAAGCTTCGCGGCAACTCATCAAACAAGCCGGTCTGGAAGAATTGGTCGAAATTCGCGAGCAGGATATCCGAACCATCGATTTTTCACCCGCAAGCGTGGTTACCATGTACCTCTATCCCGCAGCGAACCTGCGTCTCCGACCGGTCCTGATGCGCGAATTAAAGCCGGGCGCCAGGGTGATATCCCACGATTTCGGCATGGGCAGTTGGGAGCCAGATCGAGTGGAGCGTCTGGAAGACACAGCCGGGCTTTCCCGAACCATCTATCGGTGGCGCATTGCCGAGCCGCCGGGACGCTGACCTCATGTTGCGGTAGAGACGGCTATGATAAGTGATTTCTACATCAAATCGGTCGGTCAGTTTGGCAGAGCGAAAACACGCTGGCGGCGCTATTCGCGTTCTTCGAAAGAAGCTGTCGCTTGTTCGTCTGAGTTCGTAGTGCAAAATTTCACCGAGTCTTCAGACTTGCGATACTTCACGTCCGGATATTTATTGCACAGCTTTTAGAGACCTTGAGTTGACACTATCGAAGGCTATCGGCTACTCTTTAGACTCCCATAAAGCCGACGGTTTGTCTCACTAGTAGCTGCTGATTCTCTGAACCTGAGTTGGCTGGCACAACCGTTCTTGGGTCTGGAATTGATCTGTCCCATTGCCGCTCAAGCGGGGAAAGCTCTTTTATCATGAGTTACAATGCGTGGTTTCAGTGCATCAACGGATGTCCGGGCCAGTTTAGCCTGCTGGAGATAATGTATCGCTGTCCCTCGTGCGGTGACTTGCTGGAAGTGCGTCACGATATGGACGCCTTGAAAACCCGGGCGGCGGCAGCATGGATCAAGCTGTTTGATGATCGTTATCGCCAGAATCTGTATCCCTACGGCTCCGGTGTTTGGGCAAAAAAAGAATGGGTCGTGCCATTTATCGATAACGAGAACATTGTCTCGACCTTCGAAGGCAACACCAACCTGTTTTGGGCGGAGCGATACGGAAAGCAGCTGCATCTGGAAGACCTCTGGGTCAAGCAATGCGGCAATTCGCATACCGGCTCATTCAAGGATCTCGGCATGACCGTTCTAGTTTCGGTGGTAAAGCAGATGATGGCCGACGGAATGCCGATCGACGCAGTTGCCTGCGCCTCAACTGGCGATACTTCCGCGGCTCTGGCAGCGTACGGCGCGGCAGCCGGCATTCCCACAGTGGTTTTCCTGCCCCGTAACAAGGTTTCCCCCGCGCAACTGGTTCAACCGCTGGCCAACGGCGCATTGGTTCTCTCACTAGACACGGACTTCGATGGCTGCATGGCTGCCGTCCAGGAGGTTACCAAGCATAAACATATCTACCTGGCTAATTCGATGAACAGTTTGCGCATCGAGGGCCAAAAGACCATCGCCATCGAAATCGTCCAGCAGTGCGATTGGGAAGTGCCCGATTGGGTAGTCCTGCCGGGCGGAAATCTCGGCAATGTCAGCGCGCTCGGCAAAGGATTTTTAATGATGCACGAGCTCGGCCTCATCTCTAAGCTGCCGCGCATTTGTGTGGCGCAGGCGGAAAATGCGAATCCGTTTTACCGCGCCTTCTTGACCAATTTCGAAGGCTTCGAACCCATCACAGCTAAAGAGACCCTCGCCAGCGCGATTCAGATCGGCAATCCCGTCAGTATTCGCAAGGCGATTGCGACCCTGCAACGTTTCGACGGAGTAGTCGAACAGGCTTCCGAATCAGAGCTTTCCGAAGAAACCGCGCGCGCGGACCGCACCGGAATGTTCAACTGTCCTCATACCGGGGTTGCCCTGGCGGCGCTGCGCAAGCTAGTCGAACGCAAAGTGATACGCTCGCATGAACGGGTGGTGGTGATTTCGACCGCTAACGGCCTTAAGTTCGCCGACCAAAAGATTGCCTATCATGCGGGCACTCTCGTCGGTGTGCAGCCAGGACACCAAAATCGCCCAGTGGAGTTGAGTGCCGATCCCAAGCAAATCGCCGGTGCGATATCGCACTATGTCGAACGCATGCGGCTGATAGATACTTAATGGCTGATCGCGGATCTAAGGATAGCGACAAACCCAAGTTGCCGCTGCAAACACAGACGGGAGTCCGGCGGACATCCAAGGCTGCCATAGATTCCCAGGGCATCGGCACTATCGCGGTGCATGGCGGTGAGACGCGGCCGAAGTTCGGCAATGCGCTAGCGACACCGATCGTGCAGACCGCCACTTACACCTTCGCCAATACCGGTGAGCTTCGCGACCATTTTGAGCGACGCATCGAGCGCGAGGAGTACGGCCGCTACGGCAATCCAACGCAACGTATAGCCGAGCAGAAGCTGGCCGAACTTGAGGCGGCCGAGGATTGCTTATTGTTTGCGAGTGGTATGGCCGCCATTACAACCACGCTGTTTGCCGTGCTCTCGCACGGATCGCACGTGGTTGTCACAGACGACTCCTATCGCAGGACTCGTCAGTTTCTCACCCAGGTGCTGCACCGTTATGGCATCGAAGTCTCGGTCGCCCCAGCCGGCGATTACGAGGCTATTGAAGGAGCGATTCGTCCGACCACGCGCGTGCTCGTAAGTGAATCGCCGACTAATCCGTACAACTACATCGTCGATCTCGAGCGCTTCAGCGAAATCGGCCGACGGCATCGGATCAAGACGATTATTGATGCGACGTTTGCGACCCCGTTTAACCAACGGCCCCTGGATTTCGGCGTTGATCTGGTTCTGCATTCCGCGACCAAATACCTGGGCGGGCATAACGATCTCCTCGCCGGCGCGGTGCTTGGATCCGCGGAGCTCATTGACGGCATTCGCGGCTTGCAGGCGGTAACCGGCGCCATCGCGGATCCATTCACCGCTTATCTCCTCATTCGAGGTCTAAAAACATTTGCACTGCGGCTCGCGCGACAGAATGCGACCGCGCAAGCCCTCGCCGAATTTCTCCAATCGCACCCGCGGATTACTGCCGTGTATTATGCCGGCCTAGCGACCCACCCGCAGCACGACGTCGCGTGCCGCCAGATGCGCGGTTTCGGCGGTGTGGTCTCGTTCGAGATTGCGGGCGACCTCGATGCCACATCGCGCGTCGTCGATGCCTGCCGTATACCGCAGATCGCGCCCTCATTAGGCGGGGTGGAGAGTCTCATCGAGCAGCCTGCGCTGATGAGCTTTTACGAGCTTACGACCGAAGAGCGCCTTCTGGTCGGTATCAAGGACAATCTCATCCGCTATTCGGTCGGGATCGAGGATTCCGATGACCTGATTGCCGATTTAACAGCCGCCCTCGAACGTCCATGAAGTGCATCGCTAATCTCAATCGTAAGATGATAGAGTTCTCTTTGCTGCTCAGGGAGGGATGATGGCGATATTCGACTCTTTGCTAAACGTGCTGCGGACGCTTGCAGTTGGTGATCGGGTAAGGATAACGGTCCGGCCGGAAACCGGAGTTTTTCCAAATCCAATGGACGGAGAAATCACCGCCAAGGATGACAGCGGCAATCTCTCTTTGAAGTCGCAGCAGGGACCGATTCAGGTGAAAGCCGGCGATGTTTTATCGATTACTAAACTGGGACTGTAATCGCTGATATGGAATCGGCCTGTTCACCGTAGCATTACGCAGCGCTGCTTGCCTTATTGACCCGCCTGGTCCCACGACGATACTACGCTCGGATATCGTAGAAAGGGTTTCGGAGGTGATAGACTGACCGTGAGTCTATGAACTTTCGTTGGACCCTCTTTCGGATACCGATCCGCTCGATGCTGGAGGCGCGAACCTTGATCGCGCTATTCCTAAGTGTCGGCGCAATGCTCATTTTTGCTGAATTCGTCGATCGCATCGTTAAAGGCGAGACCCGCGCTTTTGATGAAAGGCTATTGCTGGCGTTGCGCGATCCAAACAGCCCTTCGCACCCTATCGGCCCGCCATGGCTGCAGATCCTATTTCGCGACATCACCGCGCTCGGCGGCTACGCGGTGGTGGCGCTGATAACGCTAGCCGTGATCGGTTATTTGCTCATGGATGATAAAGCCGCCGCCGCTCTGTGGGTGCTGGTCTCGGTCGGCGGCGGTGCGGTGCTTAGCAATTTGCTCAAGTTCGCGATAGAGCGGCCTCGTCCGGATCTCGTTGTTCGCCTGGTCGAGGTGAATACCACAAGCTTCCCAAGCGGCCATGCCACACTTGCTGCCGTGACTTATCTGACGCTGGGAGCGCTGCTATCCCGAGTGGAGGCGCGGCGGCGTGCCAAAATTTATGTTTTGACAGTGGCGGTGGCCCTGACCGTGTTGATTGGTGTGAGCCGCATTTACCTCGGCGTCCACTGGCCAACAGATGTACTGGCCGGCTGGTGCATTGGCGCCGCTTGGGCGATGTTATGCTGGCGCATTGCGCTTGCGCTGCAGCGAAGTGGGAAAATTGAAAGCGATGTCTGACTGAAAATACATGCCAAGCTGAGGAGAGTCGAACTTGCGGCGAGAAAAGGTTAGCAATCCTAACCAGGCGGGATCTTGTCAATCAGTTTGCCATTACTATAGAGCTCGTAGCCTTTGAGGCTCAATTCGTATCCACGCGGCGGGTGGTCTGAAAAGTCGATGACGGTTAAGTCGAGAACGAGGACCGTTTCGGACCCCGCTGCAACATCGAACGACAGTTTGACCGGCGCGATAGTGTTTTTCACCGGCGCGATACGTTTATTTTTCTTGAGGAGACCATCGACCGATCTGACTTTCAGATGGACTGCATCGAATGTCCCGGGATCGATATCGGCCCGTAATATCCTAGCGCTGTCCTTTCCGATATATTTCGTCAGGTCGACAGAGGCTGGAGAAGGACTAAACTCCTGCCAGCTGGTCTGCCAAAATTTTAGCCCCGGCTTGGGACTGATGGCGACCCCGTTAATGGTGAGAAGCAACCGAGAAAAATCGTCGATCGCCTCGCGGTGATCCTTGATGCGAACTTCGAATGCGCCTTGCTCCGGCTGACCAGCGACACCGGGAGCGACCCAAAGCGCCAGCAGCAGCACGGTGTTAAGCAAACCCGACGATCCCATCATCGCGGTCTCGAATGCCGCAGTCGGGCAAGATCCTTTAGGATTTCTTTTTCCTGCCATTTGTCGCCGTAATAATCGACACGCCTAGTCCCTCGCGGATCGATGAGTGTGGTCAAATTGGTGTGCTGAATCTGGCCGTTGCCCAGATCTCGGACCGTCACGCCGAATTCTTTCCACACTTGGGCCAGCGCCTCGCCAGAGCCGCTGAGAAAATGCCAGCGTCTAAAATCCGCGTGGAAAGCCTGAGCGTAAGCTTTCATCTTTGCCGGAGTGTCTCGCGCCGGATCGGTGGTGATGGTTAGAAGGAGGTAATCGTCATAATTTTCCTCCTCCAGTATTCGCTGTATGGATGCCAATCTTGCGGTGAACAGAGGACAGACATCGGGGCAAGTAGTGTAAACAAACGTGACCAGTACCAACTTGCCGCTGGCGGCGGTAAACTTAAAGGGCTTGCCGGATTCATCGGTTAAGACAAAGTTAGGCGCGGGACTGCTTGATTCCCTGCGGCCTATCTCGCCCTTTTTCGGTGGAATAGGAATGTGTGAAAAGACCGGGGTCGACAGCAACTCCAGGCCCAAAGATCCCGCGGCAATCCACAGGCTAATGCGCCACTTGAAAGTCATAGGTGACATTTAACTCTTTGACTCCTTCGGGAAGATCGCCGTCGACAATATAAGTGGTCGAAAATTCCGACTCCTCTCCGGGGCGGAGCTCGACGGGGAGAAGCAAGGCGCAATCGACGATCTCCAGGTGATGGCTGAGTTCTTTGGGCTCAAACCGATGAGTGATGCGAGTCGAGATCGTCTGTGCGGTTCGATTCTTGACCCGGTATGCAATGGTGAAAAGTTCGCTCGAGCGGATTGTCGTGGATCTGTTAACAGGGACTGCTTCGATGAAATCTGTCGGCGGCACTACCGCGTCATAACTCACCCTGATCCCGGCGGCCCAATCGAGGTAAACCCGCCAGTTTGTACCTTCCTTAACCAAGTTAAATTCTTCTTCCCCCTGGATTGTCC
>DASUVS010000235.1:0-3590 GCA_036378835.1 Binatia bacterium
CTGCCGGTAAAATATTCCGCCGGTCCTTTGCCGGAAGGCTGTGAGCCACTTCGTCGCATGTCCATTGCCAATCCCCTTTTTGTCTGATCCAAGACTCACTCATCTTGCTGTTACCGATCAAATCTATCAGTTTCGCTGGCATGAGATTAGTAGGGTCGCGCTAGTTTATGAACTCGAGTGCGTTCATAAAGGCCTTTCTAACAAGAAAATGGGTTCTGTCGAGCGCAGATTGAGCGCAATATTTACGGCGGGAGTACAGCTCGGTCAGCGCAATACTTCCTCGAGAGTCGATCGAACCTGGTGGAAAAACAACGCCGGAGATTATACACCGTTTGCTATGGAACAATTTGACATCGCGATCATCGGCGGCGGCATGGCCGGGTTGAGCGCTGCTCTGTACAGTGGATGGCTTGGACGGAAGGCATTGCTTGCTGAACGGCAGCTGTTTGGCGGACAGGTTGTTAACGCCGATCAGATCGAAAATTTTCCCGGTTTTCCAGATGGTATTTTGGGCGCTGACCTGGTGTCGCAAGTGCGCATGCAGGCGCTAAAGCTCGGCGCAAAAATGCAGTACTTGGAAACGACCGCGATCAAGATTGACGGTGGCGGTTTTCAGTTAGCCACCACCGAGGAACCGATCCAAGCAAGCAGCGTGATCGTGGCGACCGGAGGCAAGCACCGCGTTCTGGGAATTAGAGGGGAGATCGAATTCGAAGGCCGAGGAGTTTCTCGTTGTGCTACGTGCGACGGCGCATTTTTTCAAAACCAACCGGTTGCGGTGGTCGGCGGCGGTGATACCGCTCTCGACGAAGCGTTGTATCTTTCCAACATCGCCTCACGGGTCACAATCATTCATCGACGGGCGACGCCCATCGCCAGCGAGACTCTAGTGCGCCGGGCGCGAGAAATCCCGAAGATCGAGTTTGTCGCAAATACGACGGTTGTAGAAATCCTTGGCACGGATTCGGTCGAAGCGGTTCGGTTGAACGACGGTACTCTCGTGACAGTTAGCGCCGTATTTACCGCTATCGGCTTTGAACCTGAGACGAGCCTGTTAAAGGATCTCGTGCAGTTAGACCCGATCGGGCACGCGCCGGTGGACATCCATATGCAGACCACCGTGCCTGGACTCTTTGCCGCCGGATCGGCGCGTCAAGGAAACGCCGGACAACTCGCAAGCGCTGCCGGCGATGGCGTCACGGCCGCAGTGGCAGCGCACCGCTACCTTGCAAATAGTTGAATGAGCCGGACTATTCATTAGTCCGGCACTTATTTGTTCCATTCACATCTCAAATAGATCCCGCAACGTACGTTTGAATTAATTGCGCCTTTCCAAGTCAATGTGAACTCCGGGATGATGTGAGGACGTAAAACTGTTCGCAACTGTTAATCTCAAGGCGCCACTGGTCTGAACTGACAGTTGCAGCGAATGAATGACTTGCATATAAGAAACCAACAACCGAAGAATTCTTCACGAATTTTGCGATCACAGAGAACACTGATCGCGTTGTAGGAGGATACTGTTCGATGGCAACGCTCAAGATGCTCGACCCGAGAGGCGCCGTAAATCCCGGCGATCGACCTGTGATGCGGGGGTTGGATTCGTTGGAAGGAAAGGTAATCGGCATTATCGACAATGGCCAATCCAATTCCACCGCGATGTTTCAAGAGCTGGCGAAATTGATTCACGAAAAATATCAACCAGCGGAAGTGCTTTTCAAAACCAAGCCCTCGCATATGCAGGGCGCGCCGAGACCGATCCTGGATGAATTTGTCAGCCGGTGTGATGCGGTGATTACTGGTCTGGGAGCTTGAGGATCGTGCACGTCGTGGAGTGTCCACGACGCCATCGAGTTGCAAAAAAACGGCAAGCCGACAGTGACTCTGTGTCAATCGATCTTCATGGAGCTGGCCAAGACCGAGGCGAAATTCTTTGGCCTCACGGCACTTCCACTGGTGGAAATCCCCCATCATCCGAGCGGCGGTGCAAGAGCCGGCGAGCATCGCGCCGACGCCGAGGGAGCGGTGAATTTGGTGCGCCAGCGGCTGACGTTGGGATGAAATTGTGCACAGCTCACGACCGCGCACGAGCCGGAAAGGTTTAGTGGCGTCTGAAGCAGATTTCCTTTTCCTCCCCGTCAGAACATGGGACAGTTAGGATGAGGGTTGAGGCACACTGTTGCAACAGCGAGAGAACTACGCGCCAATGCGACATTGAAACCACGAAGTTGACCGACATCGAAACTGTGCAGAATGTTATATGCAGTACTCTGAACGCGGCCCCCCTCCTGAATCCTACCTGAGGTGGGGAGGACGTATGTCGGAACAATCTCAATTGCATACCTAAGAGCTTGATGACGATTAATCGGAGTAATCATAAATGACAACTCTCACCTCACCGATCATCGAAGTCGAAGACAGTTGGGAAGCCGCCAACGATTGGTTCTGTCGCGAAAAGCTGAGCGATGGTTTGCCGATCGTGCCGCCGACCCCGGAACGGGTAACTCGGATGCTCGAAGGCACCGACCGTGATCCGCAGGAAGTGATCGGCCTCATCCCGCCCAAGTGGGCGCCGGCAAGCATAGAGAAGCTCGCCATCAACGCGGTGATGGCAGGATGTTTGCCGGAATATTTGCCGGTGATTATCGCCGCTGTCGAAGCGATCTGCGAGCCCCGGTTCAACCTCTACGGCGTGCAGGCAACCACCGGCTACGTCGGTCCGGCGCTGCTTCTCAATGGTCCGATCAGGACCGCGCTCAACGTCAATTGCGACTCCGGCGTGTTCGGGCCTGGTTTTCGAGCCAACGCCACCATCGGCCGCGCGATTCGCTTGATACTCATCACGGTTGGCGGAGCTTATCCCGGCGACACCGACCGATCGACCTTCGGTTGGCCGGGCAAGTACACCATGTGCTTCGGTGAAAATCAGGAGAAAAGTCCCTGGGAGCCGTATCATGTGGAAATGGGGTTCACGCCTAACGACAGCACCGTAACCGTTTTCGGCATCAATGGGTTCCTGCCGATTCACACTGCCGGCAATCGCGGTGAGCAGGCGCTCTCTTCATTGGCCGAAGTCTTGAAGATGCACCATGGCGTGAGCCATCTCGATGTCGGCAGCTTCGGCGGCGGAACGCCGCTCATCGGGCTCGGCATCGAAGACGCGGAGATTATGGCCCGGGACAGCATAACCAAAAAGCAGGTCAAGGATTATCTCTGGGAGCATGCGTCGTTGAAATTTACTGAAGTTCCCGCGCGGCGCAAGGGACATAAAAGTGATGATGAACTGCTGCGAGAATCGCCCAACGTCACCCCCGACGGGCTTGTTCATTTGTCGACCAAGCCAGAGGACATCATGGTCGTGGTGCTCGGCGGCAAGCACCGCCATTCGGTGTTTTTGCCGATGTGGACCGGCCGGAACACTTTATCGGTGATTAAACCGATTCGATGATAACGGGCGCTGGAGCGACGGAGCGGCTCGCCGCTTACATTCAAAAGTCGCCGATTTCCTCTATATAGCCAATGCGACGGTGGACACGCTATAACCCCGAAGTATATCGACCCCGCTTATCGGCATCAGGCACTGGCGAAAC
>DASUVS010000236.1:0-7514 GCA_036378835.1 Binatia bacterium
AGCCTTTCCCAAGGATCCAGAATCAAAAATTCGTGCAGGTTGCTGGCCTCGTTCTCGCCTTCTTAACGTGTGCCGCTCCGGCTGAGGCGCAGCAGCGATCAACCATACCTAAGATTGGTTACGTGTCAGCGACCGGCGACAGCTCGAACCAGGGAGTTTACGTTGAGGCATTGCGACGGGGTTTGAAAGAACTCGGCTATGTTGAGGGCAAGAATATTACCGTTGAATATCGTGGCGCGAGAGGAGAGACGGGTCGTATTCCAAGACTCGTGCGCGAACTCGTGCAACTCAAGGTCGATGTCCTAGTTGCCCCAGTTCTGCCTGCAATACGGGCAGCGAAGGAGGCCACCAGAACCATTCCCCTTATCATGGTGATTTCCGAGGATCCTGTAGCAGCGGGCTTGGTGGATAGCTTAGCCCGTCCCGGTGGAAACATCACGGGGCTAACAAGACTTCAGCGTGAATTGAGCGGAAAACGATTGGAACTGCTCAAGCAGACCATTCCCCGACTAGCGCGCATCGCAGTTCTTCGCGATGCAGAGAGCCCCAGCGCGGTCATCGCTTTCAAAGAATACGAGAATGCAGCCCATGTCTTAAAACTACAGCTTCAATCCGTCGGGGTTCTAGGTAGCAAGCCCGACTTGGACGGAGCATTTCAAAATGCAGCCGCTCAACGTGTGAATGCGTTGATCACTGTCACAAACGCCAACATCCTTCGTGACCAGGAGCGCGTTGCTGAGTTGGCTTTGAGGCACCGGCTGCCTTCGATGTTCGAGGGAAGTACCTGGGTTGACGCAGGTGGGCTTATTTCCTATTCGACCAACGATCTTGAAATCTACCGCCGCGCCGCCACTTATGTGGATAAAATCCTCAAAGGCGCGAAACCTTCCGAGCTACCCGTTGAGCAGCCGAACAAGTTCGAGCTGGTCATCAACCTTCGAACCGCCAAGCAAATCGGATTAACCATTCCATCCAATGTCTTGGCTAGAGCAGATCGTGTGGTTCGATGATTCCTAATCCAATAATTGAAATCCAAAATCTAGAAATCGTAAGGATTGCGCCGCACGTGCTTGGGCCTATCGAGTTGTTTTCTGGCGTGCGCCTGCAAGGGCGGCGCAGCACAGACCAATGAAACCACGCGCCCGAGAGATCGGATCATTCTGAAGAGGGCGCGCGCCTGCACCGGGAGACCCATGAGCATTGGGGCACAAGCCATTCGTCTAATTCTCGTTCTTCTGTCGTTCCCTGCTTTAGCGCTGGCGCAGCCGGTGCAGCCTGTCGTCCGTGTCGGCGCGCTCCATCTTGGCACAACAAAGACGGCCGCGGTCTCCATCGAAGCTTTTCAGCGCGGGATGCGCGAACTGGGCTACACTGAAGGAAAGAATATCGTCATCGATTACCGGTACGGAGAAGGGAAGGAAGAAAGATATACCTCCATGGCCGCTGAATTGGTGGCCCTGAAACCGGCGGTGATCGTGACCTGGGGGACCGATGTCACCGCAGTGGTCAAGAAAGTTACAACGGCCATTCCAATCGTATTCGCTTTGGCGGACCGTCCGGACATTCTCGGGCTGGTGGGCAGTCTGTCGCGTCCGGGCGCAAACGTGACCGGTGTCACCACGCTGAATTTTGAGCTCACGACCAAACGTCTCGAGCTGCTGAAGGAAACGATTCCAGGTCTGGCTCGAGTTGCCATCCTCGGGCTGCAGCATCCATTGATTCCGATCACCGTCAAAGAAGCGGAAGGGACGGCACGATCACTCGGAGTGCAGCTCCAAAGCATCGAATTGAAGAGCCCTCGCGATATCGAAAGTATGTTCAACCGCTCCAGCAAGGAGCAACCGGGAGCTTTGCTGTTTCTTCCCAGCCGGGAAATCGTTTATGGTCCAGCGGCCGTCGCCCTCGCGCTGAAGCAGCGCCTGCCGACGATCGCGAGCAATACCGCAATTACCGAAACCGGTGGGCTGATGAATTACGGGCCGCGGTGGGCGGATTTATCGTTTCGCGCCGCGACCTATGTGGACAAGATTCTGAACGGAGCCAAGCCCGCGGAACTGCCGATCGAGCAGCCGACGAAGTTCGAGCTGGTCATCAATCTCAAAACCGCCAAGCAGATCGGCCTCACCATTCCTCCGAATGTTTTAGCCAGAGCCGACCGAGTTATCCGATGATCCTCCAATCTAAAATCCAAATGGTGAGTGATTCCGCCGAACGTGCTGGCGCGAGCAGACCGGGTGATCAGATGACAGAAGTCGGAGGTCAGAAAACAGACACCACGCCTCAGATAGCAGAAATCCCATACCAAGGCGCGGAGTGCTCCTGGCTGTTTCTCTGCCGCATCTGTGGTTCGATGCTCAATTCGATCGGCGATCTCCGAGCCCTGATCTCTATTTTATTTACCCTGCTCTTTGTTCTGTGCCCTTTCCTCGACGTTCAATCCTCAAACCTCCAACGGATTGGATATCTGAGTGCTTCATCGTCTTCTGAGGCTACGCCCCGGACTCAGGCATTCCGTCAGGGCTTGCGCGAGCTTGGCTACGTGGAAGGAAAAAACCTTGCCGTTGAGTTCCGTTATGCCGACGGAAACTTCGATCGGATTCCAAATCTCATTTCGGAACTGATTCGCCTTGATGTAGGTATAATCGTTACGGCAGGTCCTTCCTTGACCGGGCCCGTCAAGCAAGCGACGACGACAATCCCGATTGTCATGACCAACGACAGTGACCCTGTAGGGAGCGGGTTCATCCGAAGTCTGGCGCGTCCGGGCGGAAACATCACCGGCCTCACTGGGCTTGCTCGAGAATTAAGCGGGAAGCGATTGGAGCTTCTCAAGGAAATTCTCCCCAAACTTTCGCGCGCGGCAATTCTGGGAATTTCCGGTATCCCAGGAAATGCCCGGGCATTGAAAGAGACAGAGCTTACCGCCGCTTCTCTTGGTGTACAGACTCAATACTTAGACATCCGCGCGGCAAAAGATATCGAGCCGGCTTTCGGAGCAGCCGTTAGATGGCGTGCTGATGCAGTATCGGTCTTAAACGGGCCGCCGCATATCCAGCGGTTGATCCCAGATGTCGCCGCAAAAAATCGCATGCCGGCCATGTACTTCAATCCGGCAATCATCGAACGCGACGCGGGACTCTTAAGTTACGGTGCGAGTCTCAGTGATTTGGACAGGCGTGCCGCCGCTTATGTCGACAAGATTCTGAAGGGCGCAAAGCCCGGCGACTTGCCAGTCGAGCAGCCCATCAAGTTTGAGATGGTTATCAATCTGAAAACGGCGAAGCAAATCGGTCTCACGATTCCGCCCAATGTGTTAGCACGAGCGGATAAGGTGATCAGGTAATGCCCGGAAAAATCGTTTTTTTAGCCCTTATCGCGTTAATCCTGAATCAGCACTTTCCTGCCGAAGCGCAGCAGCCACAACTTTATAAGATCGGATGGCTCGCTCCACGCAGCGCCGCAGCAGTCATAGATCGATTTCGGCGAGAAATTGAGAACCTCGGATATGTCGAGGGGAAGAACGTCGCTATCGAATCTCGATATGCTTACGAAAACTTAGAACGGTTCCCAGCCTTGGCCGAGGAGCTTGTCCGCCTCAAGCCAGATGTCATCCTGACGCGCGGCACGCCTGAAACCATTGCCCTAAAAAACGCGACCAAAACAATACCAATTGTGTTCTATAGCGTAACTGATCCGGTTGGCTCCGGTTTGGTTGCCAGCTTGGCGCGCCCGGGCGCGAATATCACTGGATTCAGCAGCATTGAGTCAATCTTAGCCGGCAAGCGACTGGAGTTACTCAAAGAAACGGTTCCAAAACTCACCCGAGTTGCCGTGCTCTGGAATCCGCAGGATCTAAGTTCAAGCCAGCAATGGAAAGAGAGCCAAGCGGCGGCACGAGAACTAGGATTGGAAGTTTACTCTATGGCGGTAAGCAGCGGCGACAAGTACGAGAATGCGTTTAAAGAAGCGATTAAAACAGGCAGCGCCGCTCTGGCGGTAATAGCCGGTTCATTGGAGGATGACAACCGGAACCAAATCTTGACGTTAGCAAGCAGACATCAACTGCCGGCGATATATCCTCGGGTAATCTTTGTTGATAGCGGCGGCCTAATGTCGTACGGGTCCGATCCTAGTGAACCCATGAGGCGAGCAGCGGTGATGGTCGATAAGATCCTGAAAGGCGCCAAGCCAGCCGACTTACCAGTCGAGCAAGCCTCAAAGTTTGTTCTGATAATCAATTTAAAAACTGCGAAGCAGATCGGCCTCACGATACCTCAGAGTGTGTTCGCGCGGGCGCACAAGGTAATCAGATGAATTGTGGATCTAGAATTGCCGATTGTCGATTAAGGGAGGAGCATGATCGAGCGACGTTGGATGCGATTGCCGGATTTCTTGTCCGACAATCTAAGATCTAGAATCCAAAATCGAAAATTGGCGGGGATTGTTGCTGTGTTTTTTACACTCGCAATGGATGGGGCTGTGGCCCAGGCGCAGCAGCCGCCCAAAGTTCCCCGCGTAGGAGTTCTTTTCATCGGCTCTCGCAACCAACCGCATCTAGATGCGTTCAAACAGGGCCTGCGAGAACGTGGATACGTGGAACAGAAGAACATCGTCCTTGAGTACCGCTATGCTGAAGGCAATAACGATCGACTGCCCCAACTCGCTGACGAATTAGTACGCGACGAAGTCGATGTCATTGTCACGACAGCATCGGTTAGCGCGCTGGCCGCTCGGAGAGCGACAAAGACGATACCGATTGTCATGACCAGCGGTAATCCTTTGGAAAGCGGCCTCGCCGCCAGCTTGGCCAAGCCGGGCGGAAACGTCACCGGTCTTACGGTACTCTCGGCTGATTTGAGCGGTAAGCGGGTTGAACTCCTCACCGAGACATTTCCAAAAACAACGCGTATCGCGGCCCTGCAGAGTCCACAGGACTTTGAAGCCGGCGCCGGCTACAAGGAAACACAAGAGGCGGCGAAGGCATTTTCCCTGCGTTTACATTCCGTAGAAGTCCAATCGGCCAATGATTTTGAGCCTGCATTCGCTGAGATGAACAAGGCTCGTGAAACCGCTCTTCTGGTGATTCTGTCGCCCATGATCACTTTCAACTCGCGCCGGATCGTCGAACTGGCGCTTAAGTATCGGTTGCCGGGGATGTACCCGACTAAACAATTTGCTGAGGAAGGCGGACTCATGGCGTACGGACCCCTAATCCCCGACTTATACCGCCGGGCCGCGACCTATGTTGATAAAATCCTCAAAGGAGCGAACCCGGGCGAATTGCCTGTCGAACAACCAACTAAGTTCGAGCTGGTCATCAATCTAAAATCCGCAAAGCACATCGGGGTGACAATTCCGCCGAGCGTGCTGGCGCGGGCTGACAAGGTGATCAAATAAAACCGGGTGAGGGTGACGCGAGATGAAGGTGCTACCGTAAAAACATGAAGGAGGCGTTTATGAAGCTCAACAAACTTTTTCTGTTTGGGATTCTCGTCACACTTCTTTGCCCGCCCGCAGCGATTGCGCAAGAAAAGGCGATGGAAAAACTGGGCCAGGTCAACTTTCCGGTAACCTGCACCGCGGCGGCACAAAAGCAGTTCGATCAGGCGCTCGCCGCCTTACACTCATTTTGGTACGAGGAAGCGCTAAGACTGTTTACCGCTGTTGCGGAAACTGATCCTGGTTGCGCGATGGCCTACTGGGGAATTGCCATGAGCATCTACTATCCTCTCTGGGTGCCGCCGAGTCAGCCGACATTGCAGAAAGGGATGAACGCTATCGAAAAGGCGAAGTCGATCGGCGCCAAAACCGAACGTGAAGGCGCTTATATTGCGGCGATAGAGAGCTTTTACAAGGATTCGGACAAGCTCGAACACCGAGTCCGGACTCTCGCATACGAAAAAGCGATGGAGCAGATCCATCGCCAGTATCCAAGCGACAGAGAAGCGGCGATCTTCTACGCACTGGCGCTCAACGCCACGGCGCCTCCAACGGACAAGACTTATGCTCAGCAGCGAAAGGCCGGTGAGATTCTTGAAAAGGTCTTTGCGGAGCAGCCGGATCACCCCGGCGTGGCTCATTACATTATCCACAGCTACGATAATCCGTCCACGGCAAACCGCGGGCTTTCTGCCGCGCAACGCTACATCAAGATCGCTCCCTCAGTTCCGCACGCCCAGCACATGCCGTCTCACATTTTTACGCGGCTCGGTTTGTGGCAAGAATCGATTCAATCAAATCTCGGGGCCGTGGCCGCATCGAAAGAGTATGCAGCGAAGGTTCATCCCGAAGCCGCATACTATGAGCATCTTCATGCCTTGGATTACCTGGCCTACGCCTACCTGCAAGGAGCTCAGGATCACGAAGCCAAGCGCGTTCTTGACGAACTGCGGGCGATCAAAAAAGTCCAGCCGGAAGCCTTTCAGGCAGCTTACGCCTATGCTGCGATTCCGGCGCGTTACGCGCTCGAGAGGCGCCGCTGGTCTGAGGCCGCCGCGTTAACGGTGCAACCAAGCGCCTTTCCCTGGAGCCGTTTTCAGTGGGCGGAAGCTGTTACACATTTCGCGCGCGCCATGGGATCTGCGCGCAGCGGCAATGTTGCTAGCAGTCAAAAGGACATCGAAAAACTCGAGTCGCTTCAGGATGCCCTAGTCAAGGCTAAGGACAGCTACTGGGCAAAGCAGGTCGACATCCAGCGCCGGGTGGCAAGCGCTTGGTATCTACGGGCCGAAAACAAGAATGATGAGGCGCTACAGCTCATGCAGTCCGCGGCGGACCTCGAGGACTCGACTGACAAACACCCGGTCACGCCAGCGCCGATCCAGCCCGCGCGCGAACTTTTGGGCGAGATGCTGCTTGAGCTCGGCGAGCCGGCGCGAGCATTAAAAGAATTCGAGGTTTCGCAACGAGTGGAACCTAATCGCTTCCGCGGTCTCTCCGGCGCGGCGAAAGCCGCTCAGGAATCTGGGAACCGTGAAAAAGCGCGCCTTTACTACGCAAAGCTAATTTCCCTCTGTGAACGCGCCGATGCCGATCGCCCCGAACTTAAAGAGGCCAAGGCATTTTTGTCGGAGTAAATGAACTGAACTTGAATCGTGATCTAGCCCTCTTTCAACAACCTGGAGCTGAGACCTGTGTGAGCGATTTTGCCCTTTTGCGGTGGATTACTTTCTGGCCCGATCTTCATCGAATGACCAAAATTAAAACTGAAAACAGATCCCTTTGACAGCTTTGAGAGCGGATAAGGTTATTGATGACGGGTTATCGTAGATCCGATGTCCGTTCGAGAGAAATCATGAATAAGAAGTTTTTTTTGGCAGCAATGATCATCTTCACCGTTGGTTCTCTTGGGGTCGTCAATGCGCAGCCGACCGCAAAGATTCCAAGGATTGGGATTATCGCGCCCGGCAAGTCACCGCAGCTCGACGCTCTTCGTCACGGCTTGCGTGATTTTGGCTATACCGAAGGGCAAAACCTTCTGATCGACTACCGCTATGTCGAAGGAAATCGCGATC
>DASUVS010000237.1:0-4048 GCA_036378835.1 Binatia bacterium
CGCCATGAACCCTAACAGGCTGCGGAAAAAGACCCATCGGCTTCGTTGCGTTTAATCGTCTCGCTCAATCCGTGTTCGTGGTACGCGTGTTCGTGTTCGTTCGGAATTCTCGATCACGCTTTCACGCACACGAACACAATCGTCCGGTGTCTTCACGGCCGAATTTTATACTTTCTCTCAATCTCCTCGACGTAGCCGCTTTTGACAACTTTTTCGAGAATGCGCTGATCGAGAAGGTCTTCAACGTTATACTTAGCTATTTTGGGATCCCGCAGGGCGACGATTTCCTGGACCGTCTTCAATCCCTTGACGGTAACGAACGTATAAGGCGTCAGATCGTCGAGGAGAAGTTTATATCCGATTTCCGCGAGCTGCCTGTCTGTCTTGATATGTTTCTGCAGAACGGCCAGCCCTTTTTCTTTTTGAGCGCGCATCATCGTGCTCGCCTCGATCATCGCCTTGACAAAGTTTTCTACCGTTTGAGGATTCTTCTGGATGAAAGCTTCCGCACCCATGTAGGGGCTGGAAGGAAGAGCGATCCGGCTCAAATCCAGTAGCACTTTAACTCCGAGTCCCTGAAGCCGCACCGACTGTAATTTATCCAACGCGGCTCCGTCGATCAGTCCCGTTGCCAGAGCTTGGGCGATCACGGTGCTGTCGCCAATCGCCTGAATACTGATGTTGTCCTTTTGAGGATCCAATCCCATTTCTCGGAGCGCCAACATGGTAAGGCTCCAGAGAAGGCCACTGAAGTCCTGAACCCCGATCTTTTTTCCTCTCAGATCATGGGGATCGGTGATCGAAGACGATACCAGAAAATCGTAAGATGCTCTTTCGGCGAACAGCGACAAGAGAATTTTGAGCTTCGCGCCCTGCGCCGCGGCGGAAAGCATACTCGAAGCGCTGCCACGGACGAACTGCACCTCGTTGGAGACCAGAGCGGAAACTTGCAAAGGCGCGCTGCGCACCGTGATAAGATCCGCCTCTAATCCATGCCTGGCAAAAATTCCCGCGTCTTTGGCGAGCCACAGCGGAGTCCCTGCCGACGATACACCGGAGTAAGCGACTTTGATGGGCTCGGCCCTGACCGGCGAGGTAAACAGCGCTACGGCCATCATGATAGAGAATGTTTTGGGGAGCATAGTGATGATCCTCCGTGAAATCGCCGAGAGCATTTCGAGGAGCGCCAACATCCGTCATCAGCTTCACGAAACGTAAATCAAGCAACAGATCTGATCCGTACATACTCGTCAGCCCTCACGGAATCAAGAAATTTCTTGTCGATGTTTACATGATAGAACTGCGCGAGGAAATCCATAAAGCCAAGTATTAAATCGAGGCGGACATGGGGTGCGTAGCCTCGCTGACAGCTTAAATTTCGTAAGAAAATGCTCAGATGCGACGAGTTCGATTATACGGAAGCGGCTTTCGGTCTTTATTTGATTGGGCTACTGATAAACGATCGGTTGTCGCCCAGATTTCGTTGCTTAATTGGCTAACGTATTCGGTTTCTCTGGCTAGGGATTTTTCCGGAGAACATAGAACGATTAAAAGAGGACACTTCTTTGATCCTTATAATCAACGAATTTTACAACTCGGCGCTAAGCCTAACTTGACGCTTCAGACCGATCGCTAAGATAGTCGGCTGAGCGATGCGTTCGGCGGCGGACATCACACGGTCAATCAATCTGCTTCGACGGCCGGTACGAACACATTTTGATGACCAGACCGAAATCGGAGGGCGCGTAACATTGGACTTGAGACAGATCTTCGGACCAGTCGCGACGCTCGCGCGCCGCGCCTGCTCAGCTTTAAGCGTTGCTGGAAAGGCTGGTGACAAGATGGACATTATCATAGAAATGCGCCCTGAATCAGGGTGCCTTCACGCAAGCGCAATGGGGGAGTTTTCGTTGGCGGAGGCGAAGCGGACCTTTCTGGAAATGCTGGAGGCGGTTGCCCGACACCAGGTGAAGAAAGTACTCTTCGATGGCCGGAGACTGACGGGAGATCCCGAAACCCTAGAACGGTTCTACTATGGCAAATTCGCGGCCGACGCAGTCTTGCAGTTCGGGGGTCGAGGTGTGGCTCCTGCCATACAATTCGCGTATGTGCTTAAAGAACCTGTGCTTGACCCCGAGAGGTTTGGCGAAACGGTCGCAGTAAACCGGGGTATGCTGGTCAAGACCTTCGACAATCTCGAAGACGCGCTCGGTTGGCTGAGAATAACCCCAGCCAACAAGCGGGATGGAGACGACGGCTAACAGCCGCGCCCGATTCACATCGTTAAGCCGCCTCAAGCAAAATAGGTGGGGATGACTAATGCGACTGTTGCTCGGCCTTCTTACGTAGTACGCTACGATGGCAAGCTCCGCCTTCACTATAGAAAACCAATGAATCTGATTCCGCCAGACTCCCCAGACAATCCGCGAATCTCATCCGGTCTGTTGGACGTACTGATTCGCGCGGGTTTGATTAGCGCCCTAGCGGTGTTGTGCTACCAAGTCTTTTCGCCGTTCCTGTCACTGATGGCCTGGTCGATCATCTTGGCGATCACGATGTACCCGTTGCATCAATGGCTCGCCCGTAGGGTCGGCGGGAAGCAATGGCTCGCCTCGACCATTCTGGTTATCATCGGCTTGTTGTTGATCATCATGCCAACGGGCTTGCTGATGAATTCTTTTGCCGACTCCGTTCGTCATTTCATCGGCGCCGTGGAAAACAACACGCTATCAATACCTGCCCCGCCAGAGAGAGTCGAGCAATGGCCGATAATCGGCAAGAAGGTCTACGACACCTGGTCGAAAGCTCATGCTGATCTACCTGGACTCGTGCAGAGCCTGCAGCCGAAGATCGGCGAATTGGCCCACAAAGCACTTGCCGTGGTCGCAAGCATCGGCGGCGACCTGTTGCTGTTTTTGGGCTCATTCATTATCGCCGGTATCGTATTGGCATACGGGGAATCGGGTTCGCGCAGCACCCGAGCGATTTTCCATCGAGTCGCCGGCGTAGCAAGAGGCGAGGCGCTCGCCAAACTCTGCACGTCAACCATTCGCGCCGTCGCGCTTGGTGTCATCGGCATCGCCTTCATTCAAGCGATCCTCATAGGGTTGGCGCTACTGCTCGCCGGCGTACCTGCGGCGGGTGTGTTGTCGATCATTGCTCTCGTATTGGGTGTCGCCCAAGTGCCGGCGCTGATCGTCACACTTCCAGTCATCGTTTACATCTGGTCGAGCGGCGATTACAGCAACTCGGCCGCGATCCTAAACACGATTATCCTGCTGCTTACCGGCATGGCTGACAACGTTTTGAAACCGCTCATGCTCGGCCGCGGCGTTGATGTTCCTATGCCGGTGATCTTGTTTGGAGCTTTGGGCGGTATGGCGAGCCGCGGAATTCTAGGAATGTTTGTCGGCGCAACGGTGTTGGCCCTTGGCTACGAGATCTTCATGGGTTGGGTTGCCACAACCCCGGCATCGGATCCGGTGGTACCACAGAACGAGCCGATCAAGCCGAGCGATTCGCGACCGAACACTTAAAATAACGCCTGATATTCGGCAGTCCGAGCGCCAGCCTAAGCAAGGCCCGCACGGGAGCGCGCGGAGGGTTTCGCATGAATCCCTGAGCTTGCTCGCGCGCCGGGCACTAGACAAAACAAATGAGTCCATCCAATTCGTTTAAGTTAGAGTGCCGGCTCTTGCGTTGGCTTGGCTGTTTGGGCCTACTAGTTCGGATGATCTTTGACAAGATCCTTTTTGCTGCTGTCATTGGCGGATCGGGGATTGTCCAATCCCGGCGCTGGAGCCGGCACAAAGTTAAGTGATGGTCATTGTTTTCTTGATAGCGGCTCAGCGGCATCGTTACTCCGCCGAAAAGTAGGCAGAGAAATGCCGAGTTTCCGCACAGTGCCCTATCACTCGCCGATGTCAATGCGATTGTGCTCAGATCGCGCTTCAAATATTTCGCTGCTTCCGTAAAACTGATCCCGCCCACTTCTCGTCCGATTGCAGCGTAATCGACGCTTGACCACTTCGCTGAGCAGAGCCTGGAA